>JBBAES010000075.1:0-7012 GCA_041655815.1 Anaerolineaceae bacterium | reverse complement strand
ACAGCTAGTTCTGTCATTGAGAGTTCCTCCTTGTGATGTCGCTATCCCAATTATGGCAGGAACTCTCTCTTTTTTTTGGTATTTAGTCAAATTTGAAACAGAAACTTCTTTATCTCGTTTTTTGACAACAATTGATTAATCTGGCATAATTTCCAAAGGTCAATTTTCGTTGCGACCAATTTCAATGAAAAGGTGCAAAACAGTATAGTGGATTTTGTCCAGGAAGAAAACAAAAATTACGGAACTATCATAAGGCTCGTTGGAGTCGTTGTTGACGTTGAGTTTGAATCGGGCAATCTTCCATCAATTTATAACGCGTTACTTGTCAAAACACGCTCAGGCGAGGACTTAATCCTGGAGATCCAGGAGCATGTTGGAACGAAAGTGGTTCGAGCGATTGCCATGGGACCTACCGCCGGTTTGCGGCGGGGCATGTCTGTGATCGACCTGGAAAAACCGATCGAAGTGCCCGTTGGACGCCAGACACTGGGTCGCTTATTCAATGTCTTGGGTGAGCCAATCGATAATATGGGCGAAATCGAAGCTGAAGAGGTCTCGCCAATCCATAAAAAAGCTCCGGCAATCAGCGAACAAGTGCTCTCGCGAGATATGATCGAGACTGGCATCAAGGCAATCGATTTGCTGACCCCTTATCCAAAGGGCGGTAAGGTTGGTTTGTTTGGTGGCGCGGGCGTTGGTAAGACCGTCTTGATGCTCGAGTTGATGAACAATACAATCACGAAAAGTTCTGGCATCGTCGTTTTTGCAGGTGTCGGCGAACGCAGCCGCGAAGGTAATGATATGTGGTTGGATATGAATGACTCTGGCTTGATCGATTCAACCATTCTGACTTTTGGGCAAATGAATGAACCCCCCGGTGCTCGCATGAGGGTAGCTTTCACCGCTTTGACCATGGCGGAGCACTTCCGAGACGAAGAAAACCGACCGGTCTTGCTTTTTATCGACAATATTTACCGCTATATCCAGGCGGGTTCTGAAGTTTCTGCCCTGTTGGGACGCCTGCCGAGTGAAATGGGCTATCAACCGACACTTGAATCAGAGATGGGTATTCTGCAGGAAAGAATCACCTCAACCAGTAGTGGCAGCATAACATCTGTCCAGGCAGTTTACATACCCGCGGATGACGTGACGGACCCGGCTGTGGCAGCCACGTTTTCACACTTAGACGCAACTACAGTCCTGACCCGTCGGCTGGTTTCTATGGGTCTCTATCCCGCGATCGACCCTCTGCAAAGCAGTTCCAACCTGTTGACCCCCGAGGCAGTCGGAAGGGAACATTACGACATAGCTATGCAAGTTAGGGCAACCCTGGCGCGATATGACGAGCTGCAAGACCTGATCGCCATTTTAGGCATGGAAGAGCTATCGCTTTCTGACCAACAGACAGTGATTCGTGCCCGCAGGTTGCAGCGCTTTTTGTCCCAACCCTTTATCGTGGCTGAGAGCTTTTCAGGTAAACCGGGATCTTTTGTCTCAAAGTACGAAACAATTCGGGGAGCAAAAGAGATTTTAGCAGGAATGCACGACGACCTGCCTGAACAGGCTTTCTATATGACCGGAACTATCGATGATGTGCTCAGACAGGCCAAGGAGATGGAATCTGACTCTGAAGTAACAGAAGGCAATGAGGAGCCAGTCGATGAGTTCACTGGATGAGCAGGAGAATAAGTTAAAAGTTGAAGTCCTGAGCCTGGGTTCGGGAGGTTTGACTCTGGAAAACATCAGCTCGTTGCAGGTATTGCTGGCAGATGGCTCCTGGCTGGGTATACGCCCGGGTCACGCGCCACTAATTACGGCGACCGCAGATGGTGAGCTGAGGTACAGGCAGGATGATAGCGAACAAACCGTTCAGGTCAAGGGAGGCATTCTTACCCTTGCGAGTGACCTGGTTAGCATTTTAACAACACACTAAGGGCAGCATGACAGAGCAGCACAGCCTTGATCAAAACCCTCAGTCAGATGATCAGGAAAGCACTGAAGGTATTTCGATCAGACGGCGCAAACTTTTTAGCTCGCGCGACATGAGAGCGAGCGCGATTGGATGGGAAATCGCGATACCAATCGTTGCAGGGCCATTTTTTGGATTTGTTCTCGATAGGCGCCTGGATAGCGGTGTGCAGTGGACTATGATCCTGCTTGGGGTCGGGTTGATTTCAGCAGTTGCATCAGTACTGAAGTACCTTAACTATGAGCTCTACCTGATGAATAAAGAGCTAAAAGAAGCCGAAGATAAAGGGATTAAGCGAGTGTGGCGTGATTACGACGATGAAGAGTGAGGTAAACATACTCTGGGTTGTCCTGTGGATGGGGATATCCGCGGGCTGGTCAGTGTTCTCTTTTCATTGGCTCAAGAAAGCCGTGGAGGCACTGCGACCTTCGCAGGGTAGTCCGAAATCTCAGCTGGGCGGGCTGATTGTCCGCCGGGTAAGCCTTATTCTTGTAATGGCGCTGCTCTTCTTTTTGGCACTCAAAACCGAACCGGTAGCCGCGATTGCCATGGCGATAACACTGACTGTTGCTACCTGGGTTCAGGTGGTGATCTATAATGTGAAATTAAATAAACAAACGGCAGAACCAAAGGAGAAGCATATTGGAAGTAATTAATCACCCGATCGTCTTCACGCTCTTTGGGATAATCCCCGTTCGAGACACCGTGGTTTACACCTGGATAACTATGGCGGGAATTGTCGCGCTGGTGTTGATCCTCAAATTACTGAAACCAAACTTACTGGAGTATATCCTTGAGGCTATCATCAGCATCCTGGATGATGCCATGGATGTTGACGATCTGCATCCTTACATTCCCCTTTTGGGAAGTTTATTGATTTTCACATTCACAGCAAACCTGATTTCGATTTTTCCACAAATGAAATCACCAACCGCCGACATCAACACGACCATCGCACTGGCTCTAATCGTCGTATTCTCAGTTCATATCTATGGAATGATGGTGAAGGGCGTTTGGCCTTATCTAAAAGACTTTGCCAGCCCAATTTTTTTGTTGCCCGTCGAGCTGATTGGTCAATTTAGTCGCGCGCTTTCACTGGCGATGCGTTTGTTTGGAAATGTCCTCAGTGGAGATTTAATCGTCGCGATCGTTTTTTCGATCATACCTTATTTACTACCCATCGCGTTGACTGCCATCTCGATGGTTTCTGGTATTTTGCAAGCCTACGTTCTAACAACCCTGGCTGCCTTGTTCATCTCTTCTGCGGTCGAGATAAACATCGAAGACATGAAAGTGAAAGAAAAAGGCAAGCAGAGAGCCAGTATTAAAGAAATATATAACAAAATTAGAAAGGAAAAGACTAATGGAGAATCTAAGTCCTGAAGTTCTTATCATCATTGTTACAACAATCGTTTGTGCGTTGGCAATTGTGATTGGTACTATGATCCCCACCTGGGTGGAGGGTCAATCCGCCATAAAAGCAATTGAAGGCATGGCACGCCAACCGGATGCAGCGCCTGAACTGCGTACTGCGATGATTATCTCACTGGCGTTGCTTGAAACAGCTTCCATCTACGTTTTGCTGGTTGTGTTGATACTTTTATTTGCGAATCCACTTCTCACACGTTTCTTTGGGGGATAAGCCATGCTCGATTTGGTCCTAAGCACCATCATCTGGGAGATTGTAAACTTCCTGGTTCTGACGGTGGTCCTCTACTACCTGGTCTTTAAGCCAATGACCAAACGCGCTGAAGAACGTGCCAAGGAAAAGGCAGCCACTCGGGCGGCTCTGCAAGCAAATAACGAAGCAGCCGCGTTGAGATTAGCCGAGCTTGAAGAACGCTTATTAAACCTGGATGAGGAAATCGAACAGATAACCGATGAAGCATATAAGAATAGCCAGATCCAACAGCGCGATTTGCTCTTAGCTACCCAGGAAGAGGCCAACCAGATTATGTTGAACGCGGTGAGCGAAGCCCGTAAAGAACAGGAAGTCGACATCAAGCGTTCACAATCAGGATTGGTAGACACCGTGATCAGGATCGCTAACGACGCCTTGCAAGAGGTAACTCCCTCAAAAACGCATGAGGAGCTCGTCAATGAAATGAGCAGCACCATCTGGAACATGGGTAAAACGGATATGCGCATGGTCCAAAACATTCGTGATTCTTTGGTGGATCGTATTCCAAAGGTTGAAATTTCTGTTCCGCACGAACTAACCACTGAACAGCACATGAAACTGCTAAACACGTTTAATGCACTGGCGGACAAGGAAGTGGAACTCGAGATTAACATACAGCCAGAATTGGTGGGAGGGATCAAAGCCCGAATTGGAGATATCGTTTTGGATAATTCCATCGGGACACATTTGAATTCTCTTCGCGATGAAATAAATCAAAAACTGGAAACACTGGCGGCACCTGAAAATGACTGATGTAGACCTCGCCGCTCAAACCAGGTTGTCTGAACTTACTGAACGTTTGCAGGAAGACGACCCGCTTTCTATTGACAGTGCGCTTTTTATCGAGCAAGTTAAATCAGATGTTCGTGAGCGAATTGAGCCCAAACCGGAGAGCCTGAGGACGGAATTTGTTGTTAAAGAGCTGCGCTCAGTTAGCCGTGAGCACAAGCACCGTGTTACTATCAGAAGTGTCGGCACAGTACAACACATCGGGAATGGCATTGCCACTTTGAGCGGGCTGCCAATGGTGCGACTGGAAGAGTTGGTTACTTTTCCTAATGGTGTTCAGGGAATGGTGCTTAATCTGGACCGCAACCATGTTGACGTAATTTTGCTTGGTCCTGATACCGGCATCAGGGGAGGCGACCTGGCAGAAGCAACTGGCCGTCGCCTGAGCATCCCCGTGGGTATGCCCTTTCTGGGAAGGGTTGTTGATTCCCTGGGTCGTCCACTGGACGAGAACCGTCAGGTAGTTCCATCTGAGTTTCGCTACGTTGAAAGAATTGCGCCTGGGGTGATCGAAAGGGCGCCCGTGGATGCACCTTTATACACCGGAACCAAAATAATTGACGCGCTGTTACCTTTGGGGCGCGGTCAGCGAGAGTTGATCATCGGTGATCGGCAGGTCGGCAAGACAACCCTGGCTATTGACGCGATTTTGAGTCAGAAGGGAACCGACGTCAAATGCATCTATGTCTCCATCGGTCAGAAAAAAACCTCGGTCTTGAGCGCGGTTGAGTCGCTTGAGGCGGCTGGGGTTATGAGCCAAACCACCGTGATGGTCTCCAGCCCGGACGACCCGCCAGCTTTGCGCTATCTTGCGCCATATGCCGGTGTGACTATGGCTGAGTTCTACCTGGATCTTGGCATGGACGTCTTGATTGTGTACGACGATCTTTCGAAACATGCTGACACCTATCGTGAGATGAGCCTTCTCTTGCGTCGACCACCAGGGCGTGAAGCCTATCCGGGCGATATATTTTATTTGCACTCTCGCCTCCTGGAGAGAGCCTGCCGCCTGAACGAAGAAAATGGCGGCGGATCGATCACGGCACTGCCCATCGTAACGACGCAGCGCGGGGATATCTCCAGCTATATCGTTACAAACCTGATTTCCATCACAGATGGTCAGATCGTTCTGGATGCAGACGCGTTCAATAAAGGCATTAAACCCGCGATCAATATTGGCAGTTCAGTTTCCCGGGTTGGCTCAGCTGCCCAGGAACCAGCAATGAAAGCTGTGGCAGGTGAGCTGAAGCTGGAGTTGAGCCAATATGAAGAAGTGGCGCGCTTTGCGCGATTTGGCACCGAAGTGAATGAGGCGACTAAACGACAAATCGAGCGCGGTCAGCGCCTTGAAGCCCTCCTGGGGCAAGGCCCGCATCAGCCGATCAAGATGGAGGACCAAGTAGTCATCTTCTATGCACTGACGCGTGGCTTCATGGACGGGATCAAACCGAAAGATGTTCCGCTCTTTTCAAAAGAGTTGATCAGCCATATACATCGCCATGCCGCTCAACCACTTGACCAGATCAGATATCAACGCGCGCTCACTCAGGAAATTGAAGAAGAACTCAAACGGGAATTTGGAGTGTTTATCTCCCATTGGGAGAAGAAAGTGAAACGAACCTCATGAAAATGGTCATGGCTGTTGTTCCACGAAAATGTGTTGATGAAGTATTGTTGAACCTGATCAATGCCGGCTTTACAGCTACCTACTCCGAAACCCGGGGAGGCATGCTGCGCCAGTCTCAGATGACGCTTTTTATCGCTGTGCGTACCAGTGAACTGCAAAAAGTGCTCGATATTATCAGCGCGGGGTGCTCTGGCGAAACCATCATACATCGCGGGTTTGGGCTTGCTGCAGTTGAGGAGGATAGTGAGCCTCATTTTTCTAACGAAGGAAAAAAGCTCGGCAAAAGCGGCGCGGTGGTCTTTATCTGGACGCTTGACCGCTTCGAACTGCCTTAAAGGAAACCGATGGCTGAAGGCAAGGAACGCGCTCAATCACGCCTGGATAACCTTCAGGCAATAGAGCCCCTGTTGTCCTCTTTGCGTGTGCTTTCTCTGAGCACAATGCAAATGGCGATGAACCGCCAAAAAATGTTAGACCAGTACGCCGGCAGGTTCAATGCGGTCGCTGCCCAGGTGAGACGCATGGTACCTCGCGAAAATCGAATCTCACTGCAGGAGAAATCTGTAGCATTCGAACCGATTGAACAGCAACAGGTTTTGGCGGTGATTGGCAGCACGCGCGGAATTGTTGGGCAATATAACAAAAACCTTGCCCGTCTGGCCAGAGAATTTATTGATAATAATCAAGCAGAGCCAGTCGAAGTCATAGCGTTTGGCAGACGCATCCACCCGATCTTGCGCCAGCAGGGAATCACGTTTTCATCGAGAGAAAATTTGAGCACCGGTTCCCTGCCGGATTACGACGTTGCCGCCAAACTAATTCGGGAGTGGAACTTGGGCCTTGAAGAGGGCACCCTTAAGCGAGTTACGATATTGTCGTATAAACGCGTGGGTGAAAACAATAGCTATCAGCCGATTTTGACTGAATTACTTCCCCGCAAAATAGA
>JBBAES010000074.1:0-7112 GCA_041655815.1 Anaerolineaceae bacterium | reverse complement strand
CTGCGTTAAACATACGGGCTGACTTCTTGTGTCAGCCCGTTTCAACTTACCGTCAAATCCTCAAAAAATGGCTACAGCATCCTAACGGCGGTATCCATCAGGTAGGACCATTCAATCATATATTTTCCACTGGCTATCAGGGTGAATATTACTGCAATGAACACTACCAGACAAACACACAAGACCAGCAAAACAATCAACGCGATCACCCAACCGTTGGATTTCTTCTCAGCGGGCGGTTTGCTGTAACTATAGTCCGGCGTGACTGGCGGAGCAGGAGCAAAGCCTTCCCTTTCAGCAGTAACATCAACAAAAGGTTCGCCTTCATCACGAACCGGATCATAGATCGTCGGCTGGGGTTGAGGCGGGATTGGCTCTGAGGTAAAGCCAGATTGAGAGGCAAAGTCCGATATCGGGATGGGTTCAAAATATTCTGGCTCAGGTTCGGGATGAACCGGAGGTGCGGGTTGAATCGGGGGTTCGGGTATCGCGGGCTCATCAGGTCGTGCTGGCTCTTCGGGTCGCGCTGGCTCTTCGGGTCGAGGCATATCGTTCCAGCGGTCTGAGTCCGGAACATTGGTAAATTCTTGATCACTCATAGTGTTAATTCCTTTCCATTCTAAGGTATTTGGTTGATCATATTAGAAAAAGGTCCACACAAAGCAATGCTACCACCGATCACTCCCAGGATTACCAGTAAGGTTAAACAAAGCATAAGGATAGACAAACCAATGCCAACCCAGCCAAGGATTATTCCAGTATTTGCCAGGCGCTCGCCACCTATGCTGCCACTGCTTTTATCAATCTCATTCTTAGCCACATAGCCTGTAATGAGCGCGACCACAGCCCCAAGAAACCAAATACCCAAAAAATTTGCAATCCCACTGATCAGGCTGATAACCGCCCATCCTGAGGGGCTCGGTTCCGTATTTTCATAACGATTAATTTGATTTTCAGTCATACATTCCTCCTTGAACATCACTATTTACAATTTTTGCGCGAGCCTTCCTGCGGCGGTCAAAGAACCAGGCCACCCACCAGATCAGCAGGAAGACTAAGATAACCATTAGGATCGGCAGCACAACTGACAGGATCGAAACAATCGTGGCTACTATGTCTTCAATTGTGCTAATTACAGGTGTGCCCAGACCAGCCGTGCTGACTTCAATTATCGGTCTGGCAACCAGAGATTTCGCAGCATGCACAGACCCCGCAACCAACAACCCACAGATTATCGAAAGTACCGGGCTGATCTCGGTAATAGTCTTCGCGCTGGTCGCGAAAAGGATCGCTCCTGCAACTGGGCGGATAAAGGTTTGGATTGCGTCATTAACCTGATCAACCGCCGGCACTTTATCTGCCACGGCCTCAACAGTGCCTAAAACGACCAAAACACCAATCACCCACCAGCTTTCTAAGGCGCTCCAGGGTTCCGCCAACTCAATAAGGTTGGTAAATTTCGCCAAAAGTGAAACTACCATAAGTGGGATGTAAGCATTTAAACCTGCGGATGCAGACAGCCCAAACGCACCTAAGATACCCCCAATAATTTCAGTCATAAAACTCCTTCCATTGGGTAAAACCCTTCCCAACAATAATAATTATAGCCGTATTCCTGGGAGATCGCCTAAGATAATCACAGGTCTATCGAGCCCCAGGTTCCAGTCAGAAGCAACCTTAACGCACTTGTTAATATAATTTGAAGCATGCTCAGATTTAAACCGATCAAAACAGGCAGGCGCATCTGTTGCCAGGTGAGTTGCTGAGAGGTTCGATTCAGCAGCATGACGCCAACAACAGTATAAACTGCACTCAGCAGAAAAATAACACTCAATCCTGAAAGTAGCATGGCGGGCAAAAGGATCACTGGCTCTTCAGAATACACCCCTATGACCATGGCAGCAGCGATTAGAATCAAAATCGGAAAAGCGTACCATCTCTTGAAGAAAGATTCGTCGATCCAATCTGCCCAGGCAGTTTGATTAAATAAGGGTGTCAAAATCGCCCCGATACCAAGCCCTATGCCGGTTCCTGTGATGAGCCGCAGCAGATTGCTGGGTTGGTAACCCAACTCAAACCCGGGGAAGAAGTGTAAGAAAGAATTTAAACCATCCACACCGAACCAAATAAAAAACAAACCAAGGAAGACTGAAACCCATGCTGGAGGGAAAAGCCCTTTCCGTCCCTGAAATTGCTGATATACAATCGTCAACAAAGCCCCCAGATACATCCCCGTGCAGCGGGCGCATAATGGCGACTGCAGGCCGTGAGCATGAAAAGATCGTGCTTCGATCTGATGGCAAACGGCGTATCCCAGCGCGCGCAGCTTCTCCCAGGCGCCAGCTGGCGTTATCCACAACCAGACTATAAGCATTCCCAAAAACAAAACCGCAAGGGCAATCACCCAGGGTCTGTCGTTTGCCTTTTTCTCCTGGGATAACAACGCTAGGTCAGAAGCCTTGTTCAAGTCTATCTCGTATCCTCTTGAAGGTATTGATGGGCATCCTTAAGGTATTCAATAATGGTCAGGTGCTGCGGACACAGGTCTTCACAGGTGCCACATTCCACACAGGCATCCGCCCGGCTTTCTTCGGGAATTTGGTTTGAGTACATTCTTTTGCCTCGATCCTGTTGAACGTACATGACCGAATTATTGTAGATTTCGAATATTTGAGGGATCAAGACGCCACTCGGGCAGGGCAAGCAATACTCGCAATGGGTGCAGGCGACCGGCGCCAGCCCCTGCCAGGCATTTTGCGCTTTTTCGATAATCCGCGCATCGCTTGTGGTAAAGCTATCTACGCCAGACCTGCTTGCGCTGGCAAGATTTAATTCAACTTGTTCAAAGGTCGACATGCCAGAAAGCACCAGGCCAACTTCCGGCTGATTCCAAAGCCACTGCAGGGCCCATTCAGCTGGTTTTCGTGGAGTCTCAGCTTGCTCAAACGCATTCCTGACTGGGTCCGGCGGCACTTCGATTGCCAGTTTTCCGCCCTTGAGCGGTTCCATGATTACCACACCCAGGCCCTGCTCGGCAGCCGCCTTGAGACCGCGCTCACCGGCCTGGTAATCTACATCCATGTAGTTGTATTGTATCTGACAGAAGTCCCAGTTGTCATAACCGTTCAAAATAGTCTCGAAGACAGAGAAATCATCATGGAAGGAAAACCCAAGATGTCTGATTTTTCCATCAGCTAGTTGTTTTTCAGCCCAATCAAACACATTTAGCTTTAGATAATTATCCCAATAACCTTGGTTAAGCGTGTGAAGCAGATAGAAATCGATGTGATCAGTTTGCAGACGTTCCAGTTGTTTTGAAAAGTAATAATCGAAGTCTTCTTGCTTCTCAATCAGCCAGGAGGGCATCTTCGTCGCCAGGGCAACTTTCTCGCGGTAGCCGTCCTGCAAGATCTTCCCAAGTAATGGTTCGCTCTCCCCGCTATGGTATGACCAGGCTGTGTCAACGTAATTCAAACCCTGATCAATTGCGTGGCGAATCATTCGGGTGGCTTCTGCTTCATCAATGCTGTTTTCCTCTCCTTGTATTTGCGGGAGACGCATGCAGCCAAACCCCAGTGCGGAGGGTCTAAAGCCGGTTTTACCAAAATCTCTGTATTCCATAAATGTCCTTTGTTTGTTTTATCTTATTTTACCCGCAACTTCTGTTCAATATGGTGCCTCGGTGGTTCTTCGTCCAGGTTATGTTCACGAACATTGAAAAATCGACTAAAATACAAACATGGAGATCTACAACATGGACGAGAAGCCCGACAATCCCATCGACCAGCAATCAACATCCGAAGAACGTGTTCGATTGCCAAAGTCCATAAACCATAACAACAGCTCCCCGCCCTGGGGATGGGGTACAAAGCTGATCGTTGGTGCCTTGCTGATTGTCAGCATTTTGGCCTTGATAATTCGCTTCGATCAGTATTTCAAACTGCTGTTGACGGCCTTTTTAATCTCCTTTCTGCTCTATCCTGTTAGTGACTTATTGCGTAAGAAAACCCGATTTGGCTGGCATGTCTCAGTCGGAATTGTCTATTTCCTGGTAGCAGGCTTGCTTATCTGGTTGATCGCCAAGGGCGGTACAAGCCTTGTTTCGCAGGCGCAAAACCTGTTTCAGACAGTTATCGATAACGTCGATAACATAACGGACCTGCTGTCAAAGTGGTCTGCCCAAACCATGGTGATTGGGCCTTTCAGCTTCACTACGCCCCAACTCGATTTTGAGGTTATCGGACAATGGATTACCGATTCAATCCAGCCAATCGCCAGTCAAGCGGGAAACATTGCCACAACTGTGGTCGGTAGAGTGGGGGGCTTCCTCGGTAACCTCGGAATTACTTACCTGGTTTCTTTCTTCATTACTTCAGAGACAGATGGAACGAAGTTAAAGATTTTAGATATCTCCATACCGGGTTACGAAAAAGATATTATGCGTCTGCGCCACGAAATTGGGAAAATCTTCAATTCCTTTATCCGCGGTGAGTTCACTGTAGTTAGTATCGCTATCATCATTTATTCAATCTACCTGGGCATCATGGGGCTGCCCTACTTCTTTATCCTTGCGCTGATCGCCGGCTTTGGTCGCTTCATCCCTTATCTCGGGGCGGCGATCGGCTGGGTTGTTTTCTTCATCGGAGCTCTTCTACAAGATCCTACCCCATTTGGGATGACCAATATTGTCTATGCGCTTCTCATTCTCGGAATTGCCCTGGTGATCGATTTAGTGCTTGATCATGGTCTTACACCAAAGGTAATGGGCAATTCGCTGCAAGTGCATCCAGCCGCTATTCTGATTTCTACTCTTGTTGGAGCACAATTGATGGGCATTTTGGGTGTCATGCTGGCAGCACCCGCTTTAGCCACCCTCAAATTACTTCTGCGCTACAGCAGTCGAAAATTGTTTGACAGTGATCCTTGGGCCGAAATACAATATTATCAAAAGCCAGCAGAACCCGCACTATTCAAAGGCTTGCGTAAATTATGGGATAAATTCTACTCTTTTTTGGAAAAACCATTGGGCAAGATCAAAGCCTGGTTCAAGAAGCAATTCCAGCGCTTCAAAAAGGGTCCCAACCAGGGTAAAAACTGATTTCTATACAAGCTTGCTTGCGTTGCAAGCACACACATGAGATAATCAATTAACACTGAATGGAGGTATAAAATGACAGAAAGCGAACCTATCACCACTACAATTGCAGAAACTGAAAATTACCTGGCTTGGAAGGCTGAAGAACCGGATGGCGAGACCACTTATCACCTGGAACTGAACAACGTTACTCTCCACTTCTTCACCGAAGAATGGCAGGAGTTCCTTAAGCTGACCGAAATCATCGTCGACGAAGAGCTCTAAGCCTGCAAACAAAGATTTTATTCTCAATAAGCTTGCCGGATAGGCAAGCTTATTCCATTTAAGGGATAATTATCGTCTGAGTTTCATCCAGTCCAGACGCCTGTTCAAACGAAAACCGAGGCTCTCAAATGTTGTCTCCGCTCTTTCAACCGGATACTCCAGCCTGGTTGTTCGACCGGACCATTCGTTTTTGAGAAAGTTACCCATCAGGCAATTCAGGCTTATCGCTTCGTTCTGGTCCTGGGGCAAAGCCAGCCACAGATAATCTGATTTTGTCATTCCACGCTGCCAGGTGAGCACACCGGCAAGCTCACGCGTCATGCGGACTGCAAAATGGGTTAGATACCCATCCGAATCCCAGTTAAAGGGATTCAGCCAGGCCAATGGAGAAAACTTACTGAAGTTGACCGGAGCATACCATCTTGTGTCTGAAGGATACGCCGATTCAAGCCAGATTTTTTGTTTGCCCCAGTCACTCGGACATCTGCCAGATAGCGTCAAGCAGGCCTCATCACAGATCTGCAGGTCTCGCTTTTTTAGTTCAGCCGGGTCCAACACCCAATTATTGACACTTCGAACGACCTGGAAACCCAAACCCTCATAAAGATTTCGAGCCGCCAGGTTATTGCTATCGACTTGCAGCCAGACCTCCGCAGCCCGTTTCTGCTGCGCGTACCGTAAGGCATGTTTGGTCATTGCCTTGGCAATGCCATGGTGTTGAAATTCAGGGATCACAGCCACATTGGCGATCAGCGCGATATGCCGGAGTTTATCCAGAAAAGAAATGATGTTGATATTACCCACAATGCGGTCATCAACCATCCAAACATAACCTGGTTGTCCGTATCCGCCGCCGGAAAGCCAACCCAATTGTTGTTGTCGCTGCGCGGCCAAACGCATTTGCTGGATCACACTCACACTTTCAGGGTCATTCTTGAGGTTAAAACTGTCTTCGATCAGCTCAATGACCGCCTCTGCATCCTGGGCAGGATTATAAGCTTTTAAACGTCCTGGGGGAGTCGTGAAAGTTTGAGTCATACAAACATATTGTAAATCAAAGCCGGAAATAAAAACCAGCTTCTATAGGAAGCTGGTAGTTCGATGTCTTTGTCGGAATCAGTGTCAGAAGCTCATTACCTGCGGGCGCGGTAAACGATCCGGCCTCGATCCAGGTCATAAGGCGACATCTCGACCCGAACGGAGTCTCCGAGCAGAATGCGGATATAATATCGCCGCATCCTTCCGGAGAGGTAGGCCATCACTTCATGTCCGTTATCAAGCTTGACCCGGAACTGTGTGCCCGGGAGGGCTTCGATAATGGTACCGTCTACGGTAATTTTCTCTTCTTCTTTAGCCATAAAACCTCACTTACTCGGCTATTGATTGTCGGGCTTCCGGAAAGTACGTCGAACAGCCTTCTTTTCATCCATACGGCGCTGCTCACTCTTAGAAACGAACCAGCGTTTACGTCGTACAGTACTGAGAACACCACTCTTCACCACCTTCTTGCGAAAGCGCTTGAGCAGGGAATCCTGCGATTCATTTGGTCTCAAAGTTACACTTGTCATTTGCTATTCACCTCCTCTCCAGGTAACAACCCACGCGTTTATACGCGCAAGTTTGAATTATACACTGTTACCATATTAAAAATCAAGGTTTTTGTAGGCTGGGTTTGTGAGGAGGTCAGCACATGGTATACACTTTATGAATTACAGTTACGTATTGTACCGGGATAGATCTCTGGAGTTATGGG
>JBBAES010000073.1:0-7180 GCA_041655815.1 Anaerolineaceae bacterium | reverse complement strand
AAGGAGGGTCGGATGAGGCTCTGCCCAATAATTGCCCAGTCTGGTTTGACCACAAACACAGCAAAAACGTAACTGAGCGAGGCGATACTGAGCAGCAATAAGGCTTTTTCGACGTATTTGTAATTCGCTCTTAAAATTAGCAAGATCATTAGAATGCCAGCGATTGGTACACCGATATATTTACTGATCCCAAAGAGTTCACCTGCAGCCGCAATTCCGGCGAACTGGGCGATCGTCGTACCCAGGTTGGCAATAATCAGAGCCA
This sequence comes from Anaerolineaceae bacterium, assembly GCA_041655815.1. Lineage (GTDB taxonomy): Bacteria > Chloroflexota > Anaerolineae > Anaerolineales > Anaerolineaceae > Mesolinea. The sequence goes on along the minus strand of JBBAES010000073.1, from coordinate 6,915 downwards.
GCATGGCAAATGTGGTGATTTTGACACCATAGCGTTCACGGATAAGGTCGGCTGCCCCTTTCCCTGTGACAGCGCCCATGCGAGCCGCCATTTCCAGGACAACCACTTCGCCGATTGTGATGACAACAATTAACCACAAGAGACTGTAGCCGTATTTCGAACCAGCAACCGAGTAGGTAGCGATTCCAGGTGCGTCGTTATCCGCGGATGCGGTGATCAACCCAGGACCCAAAATCGCGAACAGAGTTAATATTTTTTTCAGCCAGATGGGGCGCATGAATTTCTGTTTCATGTTATCTCCCTGCAAATCGAGGCAGTCTCTTCTTCCAGGCAGTCGGCAATACAGTGTCGAGCGCGTCATCGACAGTAACGATCCCGAGCATCTCCTTGCTTTCCGGGTCAATTACTGGCACCGCCATAAGGTTGTATTTAGCCACCAGGTAGGCGGCTTCATCCTGTGAGGCGTAAGGCGAAACTGTCACTGTGTGATCATCGAACCAGCTTGAAAGAGGTGTATCCAGTGGAGAAGTGACTAATTCACGCAAGCTGATTACACCTTTGAGGTGTTCGTCCTGGTCCAAAATGTAGACATAAAACATAAACTCATCTTCAAGGGATTTTTCATTGGTGCGTAAGTGGTTCAAGGCTTCACCGACGGTATAGTCAGCAGGCACAAACGCGAATTCAGTGGTCATGATCCCACCGGCAGAAGTTTCGTGATAGCGCAAAAGTGTCCGCATTTCTTCCTCATCATCATCTTCCATGAGACGGAGTAATTCCTCACTTTTATTGCTATCCATGTCGGAAAGGATATCAGCAGCTTCGTCAGGCTGCATCTCTTCCAGAACATCTGCTGCGCGTCCGGGCTCCAGGTGGGCTATAACGACTTGCTGGACCTCGACTGAACTTTCTTCCAGAGTGTCGGCCAGTTGTTCGTCCGTAAAACCTTCCAGGAAGGCCTTGCTGGTGCGAAAGTCAAGGTCATTCAAAATTGAGGCGATATCGGCAGGCTCCATCTGAACCAGTCGTTCCCGCGAAACCTTGAGGCGCAGAGGATCGTCATGTTCAATTGAGGCGACATCTTCCCAGGGAATAACGTTGCTTTTTGGCTTTTTATCGACCAATTTTGCCATTGCTTTCACCAGGTTGTCCATGCCGAGGCGGCGAAGCAAACCAAACCCACCTACGTCTACGCCGGTAAGGTGAAAAGTCTGGTTTTTTCGAGCAATCTGTAAATCATTCACTCGTACGAGGCGTTTCCCTTCAGTATCAACAATTTGTTGATCAAGCACGCGCTGTTTCAGATACAATTCGTGACCGACGGGTTGGAAAATAAGAGGGTCTTCTGCGCGTCGAGTGAGAGTGATTGATGGCCAGAGCGTAGCAAGGCTTTTGGCATCAATCAGTTCATCTCCTCGAGGGGTATTTTTGACTAAAATCGCAATGATTGGAGGCATGGACTGTTCGGTATTATCAACCAGAACATCCTCCAGTTTACCGATGACACGACCAAAGGCATCCCAAACTTTTTGATTGAGAAGTTTGCTTAAGTAAATCATCTCGCACCTCACCATATATATATTTATGGCGATTCCAGGGGTCAGTTTTTTTACCTCTGACCCTGGCTGCGGATGATTGTGCAATCAGAATCAGAGAATGGTTAGCTCAGCCTTACTGGGAGGCTGGGCTTGGTCTTCGCCCGGATATGAATCGCTTCCTGAGTTAGATAAATGTTTCATTTCTCTGTTGTACACTGATTGAAAATTATAACCTAAGATAACAGTGAAGTTGCTAGGTATTGCCAAAAAAATCTACCAAAAATGCAGATTGCCATCAGATCGACAGAAAACTTAAGGAAGTCGATAGATCTGGATCGTTGGACCGGTGGTATTAGCAGTTTTTGTCTTGGTTACGAGATTGGTGAGGTAATCAAGGAAAAATCATTCGCTTAAGAAAAGATATTATGGAGTTGATCCTGCCGTCTTCTATGGGAACGGCGGGAAGGCGGGCTTAAGATTGACTACAGGTCATCAGTCGATGATTTTTCGGTATTCTCCGAACATTTCGTACAAACGCGGAACCTGTGCCCGTAGAGCTGAGGGTTCGGTTCGCCAGCAAAAGACATCGCCTACCCCACCGTATTCAAAGGCAACAATTTTTGGCAGGCTCCACGCGCCCTCATGGATCTGCTCTGCAGCCCATTCGGCAAGAGACCAATCTTGAGGTTGGAGTTCAAAATGGTCGGTGAGAAACCCACCATACATGCGGATGCCGGTCAGGTGCAGTTCGGCTAAACGGTCAAGAGGCAGTCTGCGGACATAATCTTTCGGGTCCACCTTCATGAGCTGCGCGCTGATTTGTGCGTGAGAGAGGTCCAGTAGTAATCCCAGGTCAGATTCTTCGATGAAATCAGCGATCATCGCTGGGTCAGCAGCCATTTTCAATTCGGGCATTTGCTCATGCCAGGGCAGGTTTTCGGCGATAATCTTCACGTCAGGCAATTGGCTGCGTAAGTAGACGACGTCCTCTTTCCAGCGATTTAACAAAATCTTCCGGTTTGCCCGGTTGTCATGGTCGAGTGAAGGGTGATTAGAAAGATGCGTGTTTAGATGCGGCGTCTCGGTTGTGCACAAGAGGTGATCGATCAGAGCAAAATTCAATTCATGAATATTGCCGGCACCCAGGGTAATATCAAAATGGATATAGACCTTACCGATTGTCCGTGCCGCGTTGACGATCCCCTCCCAATCCGGACATTTGAGCAAATCGACTTTAACCTCACCCTGTTCGATCAGCTCTTTCAATGGGGTCGAGTAATTTACCGCGAATTTCATTTCAAGCCGGGTTTACTTCTGCTCCTGCTTCAGCAAAGGGGTCAAGTTTTATCTCCAGGTCCTGACGGAATTGCTTGGTATAGAGGTTGTAATAAACGCCGCGCTGTTGAATCAAACTCTTGTGGCTGCCACTCTCCACGATCTGACCATCTTCGATCACAAATATCTGATCGGAGGATTTTATGGTTGAGAGCCTGTGAGCGATGATAAAGCTTGTCCGCCCTGTCATCAGCTGCTGCATCCCTTTTTGGATCAAAGCTTCGGTCAGGGTGTCGACTGAACTGGTAGCCTCATCCATCACAAAAATATCTGGATTAGATAATAGCGCTCTTGCAATACTGATCAACTGCTTCTGACCAACTGATAACTGGTTGCCACCTTCACCCACATCCGAATCATAGCCCTTCTCAAATTTGACAATAAAGTCATGCGCGCCAGCCATTTGAGCCGCACGTTCGATCTCTTCATCGGTTGCGTCCAGGCGACCATAGCGCAGATTGTCGCGGATGGTACCAGAAAACAGGTGGGGAATTTGGAGTACCACGCCGATACGAGACTGGATGTCCTCAAGGGAGTAATTCAGATAATCGTTACCGGCTATGCGGATGGTTCCCGAAGTAGGTTCATAAAAGCGGCAGAGCAAGTTCACGATAGTGGTCTTACCACCGCCGGTCGTACCTACCAGGGCAACCTTTTGTCCCTGAGGAATATGGAAACTCAGGTTCTGGATGACCGGTTCATCATCTTCATAATGGAAAGAGACATTCTCAAACTCCACATCGCCTACCAAGGAATTTACCGGGAGAAGGTTTTTGCGGTTGCGGACTCCCGGCTGGGATTCAAGTAAAGAGAAGACCCGTTCAGAAGAAGCAATGGCATTTTGCATCTCAGCGTAAACCCTGGCGAGGTCCTGGATTGGCCAGAGAATAAACATAATGTAAGAGATGAAAGCCTGCAAAGTACCCACTGAAAGCAGGCTGTTGCCGACCATGTTACCGCCCCGCCAAAGAATCAGAACCAATGAAATTGCACTGATAGTTTGGATTGTAGGCAGATAAATTGCAGAAAGCAAACCAGCCCGGTAACTTTCACGGAACATATCGGTTGAGAGGACTTTAAAGTCTTTCAGGTTCTGGTCTTCTCGCCGCAGCGCTTTGACGATGCGAACACCGGTGATGTTCTCGTTCAATGAGGCGGTCATCTTAGAATTGGCTTTGCGCGATTTCCGATAGTGGTAATAAATTTTCACACGAAACTTGAAAGACACAACCACCATCAGAGGGAGAGAAAGGATGACAATCAGTGCCAGCTGTGTGTTCAACTGCAACATAAAGTAGATCGCAAAACTGATGTTGGTCAGCGCCCACATCGAGTCGATAATTCCCCAGGTCAGCAGGTCGCCCATTTTTTCAGTATCGGAGGTCACCCGTGACATAATCCAACCAATTGGGGTCTTGGAGAAATAAGACAAAGAGAGCTTTTGGAGGTGATTGAATAACTTCTTTCGCAAATCGTAGCGAATGCGTTCTCCCTGAATTCCGACACTCAGCATCATCACGAAAAAGGCCACCACTTGCCCCATTGTGATCATGCCATAATTCCAGAACAGTCTGACCATAGCATTCATGTCTCTGGCGACAATTCCCTCATCGATGATGCGCTTGTTTAATACGGTGAAATAGGCGTCAAGCCACGAAACCACCGCGATGGATAAGATGCCTAACAGCACTGTAAGCCAATAGGGTTTAAGCAAATCCAGAAGGCGAGCTAATACGCCACTCGTAAGATTTACTTCATCATCTAATTCGTCTTCTTCATAAAAGGTCGACACGTTCAATTTCCTCTTGCAGGGCACTGTCGATCCGAGCCTGGATCTCGTAAATGTCCTGGTAAATTCCGGGTTGGTTCACTAACTCTGCATGCATACCTTTTTGGACGATCTTGCCCTGATCGAAAACCAAAATCTGGTCCGCGTTCATAATGCTCTGGATGCGATGAGCGATGATAAAGGTGGTGCGGTTCATCATCAATTTTTCAAGAGCCGCCCTGATCTGAACTTCGGTTTCCATGTCCACCGAAGAGGTGGAATCATCCATAATCAGGATGCGTGGGTTGATCAGCAAAGTACGGGCAATCGCCAGCCGCTGCTTTTGGCCACCAGACAAGGTTACACCGCGCTCTCCGACCATAGTGTCATAGCCGTTTTTGAAATCAAGAATAACGTCATGTATGGCGGCTTCTTTGGCAGCCATGACAATCTCTTCTTCGCTGACCTCGCGATGGACGCCATAGGTGATATTCCCGCGAATCGAAGTGGAAAACAAGAAAGGCTCTTGCTCAACGATACCGATCTGCGAGCGCAGAAACTGACGGGAATATTCGTTGATGTTGACACCATCCAGCAATATCTGCCCACAGGTCACATCATAAAACCGGGGTAACAGGTTGACCAGGGAGGTTTTGCCTGAGCCGGTGGACCCGAGCAAGGCGACCACCTCGCCGGCTTCGCAGCTGAAACTGACATCTTCGAGCACGACCTGATCTTTTTCGTACGCGAAGCAGACATCGTCAAACTTTACCTGCCCCTGGATATTTCCTTCCGGTTGGTACGTGGCTGAGGTCATGTCTTCTTCATCAGCTTTCAGGATGGTGGAGATTCGCCCCAGGGAGACAAAAGTCTGCGATGTGGCGATGATCAGGCGACCGAGGTTTCTGATCGGCCAGATCAGCCAACCGAGCAAACCGACAAAGCTCAGATATTGACCCAGGGTCATGATATTATCGAACACCATTGTCGCACCAATAAAACTGCTTGCAATAGTTTGTGCAGAACAAACGATGTCAGTCAGCGGCCAGAACAGGCTGTGCATGCGGATAAACTTCTTGCCCAGACGGAACTTTTCCTTATTGTCTTTATCAAACTTTTCGATTTCATAATCCTGGCGGGCAAAAGCCTTTACAACACGGACACCACTCAGGTTTTCTTGCAGGTCGGTGGAAATTTTGGCGCCTTGCTCCTGATATGCTTCGTAAGCTTTCGATAGCGCTTTAAAGAAGAACATTGAGACTACGAGAATAATCGGAATGATAATAATGGAAATAAGTGCCAGCCTCAGGCTGATTTGGGAAATGGCAACAAAGGAGATGATGAAAATCATCACGATACGACCGATACCAATGGCCTGGTCTGCAAAGAAGCGCCGGATTGTGTCTACGTCTGAAGTTGCCCGCTCTAACAAGTCCCCAGTTTTGGCTTCGGAATGGTAGCTGTAGGGCAAGCGTTGGATGTGATCGAAGAGATAGTCCCGCAGCCGTCGGGTTGAATTCTCGGCCGTGAAAGTTGCCATCCAGCTGCTCATGAAGCTCGAAAGAGCCTGCAGTGTGATCAGGCCGCCGAAACTTAAGGCGGAGACGATCAAATCGGTGCCAACCACACCTTGTTCCAGAATGCGGTCAACAAACCCACCTAAATAGAGGTAGATAAAGGTACGGGCTAAGGCTGCCAGGCCTGTGAACAGGTTCGCGACCAGGTAGTGGAGGTGAAACCCACTCATTAAATGCCACAAACTACTCGTTTTCTTGCCCGAGATAACCTTGTTTATATCAATTGGCTTATAGGACTTTTCAGTAAAACTCATCTCTTCTTCTCTGTCGTTTTCTGCAAAAACCACGAAGAGCAAGTATACTCCCCGCAATAATAGCAGTCAATTCAGTTTGACAGAAAGTCGTGATTAAGAACTAAAGGGAGAAATCTGGGCTTTATGCCCCTCTCAGTACGATTGAGTTTACAAAGTCGACAGCCTGGTCGATGAACTGCTGATTGTCGTGATCCAGAAGCATAGTGTGTGAGGCGTTTTCCAAAATGGTCAGCTGTTTCACTTGCGAGGAAATTGAGTTGATGATCTCCTCTCCAGACCTAACCGGCACTGTCTGGTCTGCTTCACTCACTACCACCAGCGTGGGTTGGGTTACCTTGTTGAGGTTTTTCTTTACCTGCTTTTGGAGTTTTAATAATTGCACTGCAGCCTTCATCGGATAAACGTTGTAGCCTTTCCATTCCTGATCGTTGGACTTGTGGCTC
>JBBAES010000072.1:0-7453 GCA_041655815.1 Anaerolineaceae bacterium | reverse complement strand
CAGCGATGACCTGCATTTTTGAGGGCATGCTTTATGCCCGTGTGCTGCGCGCCGGCATTCCCTCAGCCATTTTGCGCTCGCTTGACAGCTCGCAAGCCCGGCAATTGCCCGGGGTTGTTGCTGTTTTGACGGCGAAAGACCTGCAACATGAGCGCCTGCACGGCATCTACAAAAAAGACTGGCCGATCCTGGTGGGGATTGACGAGCGCGTGCGTTACCAAGGCGACGCAATTGCCATCGTCGCCGCCGAGAGCCAGGCGGTCGCTGACGAGGCAATCAGGCTGATTAAACCTGAATTTGAAGCGCGCCCGGTGATCAGCAGCCCCCAGCAGGCACGAAAAAAAGATGCCGAACAAATCCACGACCAGGGCAACCTGCTCAAACACATTTATTTCGACAAGGGTGATATCCAGATCGGCTTCCAGGAGGCCGATGTGGTGGTCGAACACACTTTCACCACTCCTTTCATGGAACATTTATTCATGGAACCGGAGTGTTCCATTGCTGTTCCGCGGGAAGATGGGGGGCTGGACATTTACGTCGGCTCCCAAATTCCCTTTGACGACCGCCGGCAGGTGGCCGAAGCCACCGGACTGCCACTGGAAAAGGTGCGTGTGCGTGGACAGAAAATTGGCGGCGCGTTCGGGGGAAAAGAAGACATCGCCGGTCAGATCCATGCCGCCCTGCTGGCGTTAACCACCGGCAGACCGGTCAAATTGCTCTTCACCCGCCGTGAAAGCATGCTGGTTCACCCCAAACGTCATGCCACCAGCATCAAATTGCGTCTGGGAGCCAGGCGAGATGGAACGCTGACCGCTGTTCACACCGAGCTTTACGGTGATACCGGCGCTTACGCTTCTCTGGGTGTCCCTGTGATGACCCGCGCAACCACCCACTCCTGCGGCCCATATGTGATCCCGCACACGCATGCAGATTGCTACGCCATGTACACCAACAACCCGCCCGCCGGCGCTTTCCGAGGTTTTGGCGTTATCCAGGCTTCCTTTGGGATCGAATCTGCGATGGATATACTCGCCGAAGTGTTAAACCTCGACCCGATGGCTATACGCAAAAAGAACTGTCTTCAAGTCGGCTCCACAACCAACACCGGTCATTATTTGACTGAAAGCGTGGGTCTGCCCGATTGTCTGGACGCCATCAGCAACTGGTGGTCGCACAACGGTGTCACCACTCCCTACGTACCCCAGACGGAAGAGATATCAGGTCAGCGCCTGATCACCTGCTGGGGGCTCGGCTGTGGCTTTAAAAATACCGGATTGGGCACTGGCGCGGACGACAGCAGCGAGGTGATCCTCAAACTGCTGCCTGCCGGGCGCCTTCAAATCAAGAGTGGTGCTTCCGAAGTCGGTCAGGGCATGGACACCACGCTGCAATTAATCGCCGCAGAGGTCTTGAGCATCCCACCCGACAACATCAATGTCTACCTGATGGACACCGAGCTCACCCCTGATGGCGGTCCCACCACCGCCAGTCGCCAGACCTATGTGACCGGAAACGCCGTTCGGCAGGGCGCCATTTCTCTTCGGGAGCGCATCCTGGAGATGCTCAGCAAACCCTGTGATGTCGAACCGGATGAAATTCTGTTTTCATCAGAAGGAGCGAGAGTTGGTGAAAACCTGATCCCCTGGCAGGAAATTCATGACCAGCTCAAGCAAACTCCTCTGGGGCTGGAAGTTGAATGCCGCTATCGCGCCCCTGATACCTTTCCGATCTCTGTGGGCGGGCGGATCCATGTCGCTTATAGCTTTGCTGCTCAGGCGGTTAAGGTGGGCATTGACCCAGCCACTGGAGAGGTGAAAGTTTTGAAGGTGATTTCCGCCAACGACGGCGGTCGCGTAATCAACCCACTGGGGTTCCACTCGCAAGTGGAAGGCGGCATAGTCATGGGCATCGGGCACGCTCTGATGGAGGATTTTGAGGTTGAAAATGGTCTCATCAAGAGCGACCGTATCGCTCGCTACCAGGTGCCCCGCATGAAAGACCTGCCTGAAATCACATCTATAATCGTTGAAGCCAAAACCAGTGAGGGACCGTTTGGCGCCAAAGGTGTGGGCGAGCTGGTTTGCATCCCCACCCCACCAGCAATCACGAACGCCATCTACCATGCCATCGGGTTACGGGTAGATGACCTGCCGGTAACCAAAGAAAAAGTCCTCTCGTGGCTCCAAACTACTGACTCCTGAAAGGTTATTCAGTTTCCGATTCAGACAGGTTTTGCCCTCGCGCGCTTACCACGTAGCTAGAAAGACCGAACAAATTAACGTCGCATGGCACGGATAGTCTCTTATCCGTTAATCCCGCTGGCATTCTAATTGCAACTACCCTATTGACAACCCTCTAAACCGGGTATTTTGTGATACTGGTTTCAGTCTGACCGGGAGGAAGCATGACGAGAGCATTTGGAATCGACATCAGTAAGCATCAGTCCAACGCTGAAGGAACCCAGCGGGTCAATTTTGAGATGATCAAAAACCACTCTGAGCCTGTCAGTTTTATCGCTGCACGCTCCGGCGTATCCTGGGGTTATCGTGACCCTCAATTCAATTACCACTGGGCCCAAATGGGTCAGCTCAAAACCGGCAGGATAGCCTACCACGTGATTTACTTCGGCGAGAGCGTTGTCGCCCAAATGGACTCTCTCTTTAAAATGCTGGCAAACAAAAGTGACTGGGCTCACGACCGCATCGCCCTTGACCTTGAAGTGGCCGGAATCAACACACGTGCCCGTATCACCTCAACCACGCTTAACTGCCTGGAAATCTGCAAATCGCGCACTGGTCGTTTTCCTATCGTTTATTCACGTGCCAATTGGGTTGACGCTTACCTGCAGGTAAGCGATCTACCTAAACTGGATTGGTGGCTGGCGACCTATCGCCGCTCTGCCCCCTCGCCTTTCTATACCAGTGAACATCCCGGCCCACCCTTCTTGCCCAGAGGCGTGAGCACCTACCTGATCCATCAGACCAGCGATCGCGGAAAATCGATCGGCGCCTTCAGCCGTTATATGGACTACAACCGTTGGAATGGCGACAGCGATGCGGTTATGCAGTATTTCAATAATCCCACAGGATATTTCAATATTCCTGAACCAGCGGTGCTTTTTCGGGCCAAATGCATGGTCAACAGCCTGCGAAAGCGTGAAGGTCCGGGCACATCTTTCAAGGTTATTGGCAAGCTAAACCTGGGTGAAATTGTTTCGGTCTATGAAGAGGATCAAGGTTGGTTTCGACTTGACCCAAAGGACGAAGTCTGGTGTTCCGGGGCTGGGAATTACATGCAGCGTTTGGCGGCTGAGACCCCTTTGGTCAATACGCCTGAAAAGCAGCGCGCTCAGTGCATTGTCAAAGCGCTTTTCAAGCGGGAGGGGCCCGGAAAAGAGTATAAGATCATCGGCAACCTGATTCGAAACGAGGTTGTCACCATCTATGAAGTCAAGAATGGCTGGTTCCGCATCTCGCCCGACCGGCAAGTTTGGTGCTGTGGCGAAGCGCATTATATGCGTATTGTGGATTGATTTTGCCTGTCCCGTTCTTGAGCAGAGGACTGTATCACTGCTTCTTTTCGCCTGCTTAAAACAAAAATCTCCAGGTTTTCATTCACATAGTATTTTTAACGCATGGATTGGATCGTCCCCACCACGCTGTCCTGGAACTCCCGCAGGAATCCCCTGACGTAATCAACCGGATCCAGGTCTTTATCCCTTATCAAGGGTGTCATGTCCATCCCGAAGCTCAGCCCGGTCGCCTGATCGGTTGCGTGTGAGGCAAAAAAGGTCGCATTGGAGGCCCGCCGACCCAAAATAGCATCAGTGTAGTTTTTACCTCCCTGCACCTGGGAAACAAACACATCCACCAGTTGAGCCTGGAGATCCCTGTGTGTGGAAACATCCATGACAACTTTCTTCTCATCTGACAGCCAGTCTAAATTCCGCCAGACCTCACAGCCAATCAGACTTACAGGCAGCTCTACAGGCCCGAGCTCACGCAGGGCTTCAAGCAGTCGCATTAGAACGCCGACATGTGTGTTGTGCTTGTCAGCCAGGTTGTGTGTGTAAATCACTTCCGGGCGAGTCTGCCTGATCAAATTCTTTAGGTCCGCTTTGAGGTCCTGGTTACCCGCCTTCTTCACCTCAGAACTGGGATAGCTTAAAAACACCTGGGCAGAATACTTGCCAATTCGAGCCGCTTCTTTCTGTTCTTCCACCCGGATTCGTGCCATCTCGTCATCGCGCACCTGAGCAAATTTCCCCGCCCGGGGGGAGCCGTGTCCGTCGGTGACGACGCAGCCTGTGAAATGGACGTCCGGCTGCTCGTAGGCGCGCAGGATGCCATCGATCGCCATAATCTCGATGTCGTCCTGATGGGCGGCAACGCTGAGATGGGTCGTTCTGGCCAAAGCTTCGGCTGGGTCTGAACCATCGGGGATGTAAATCTCGGAATTGGGCTGCTTGAACATTTTTATCTCTCCAGGTAGTGATTTTCGTCCATAAATATACCATCGTCTTCCCTTGAAAGGATTCGACTCAACTACAACCATTAAGAACGTTGGTGACCATGAAAGTATAACCTTCGGGAATCTCTTCCACCTCGGCTTTTCCCCCAATAATCGTGTTAATATAGATGATATGAAAACAATTGAAATCTCACATCACATCCCAGCCAGCCAACAGGGGCTCTACCTGCTCCTGCCCTTCGAAATGCCACCCGCGACCGAGAGAGTCGAGCTGCAATACGACTACCAACGTGACCGTGGCCTGCCAATAGAAGTGGCAGGTGGTCAGTTCACAACCCGGGAACACATAAATCGGATCGACCTTGGGCTGCTAGCCCCTGACGGCAGCCAGGTCGGCGCCAGTGGTTCCAGCAGGGACAGGATTTTCGTCTCTACCACAGAGGCAACCCCTGGATACCACCCCCACGAGCTCACAGCTGGGATCTGGAAGGTCATGCTGGGGGCTTATGTGATTCACCCGCAGGGCGTTGATGTGACCATCACCATCCGCTTCACGCCCAAGACCCGCAGTTGGCTCAAAGGCGATCTGCACACCCATACTCTTGCCTCCGACGGCATTCTCACGCTCGACCATCTGGCCCGACACGCCCGTGAGCACGGGCTCGATTTCATCGGGGTCACCGATCACAATCAGCCTGTTCAGCGGGCATCCTTCCCAAAAATCGCCGGCCTGACAATCATTCCCGGTCTGGAATGGACCCACTACAAAGGGCACAGTAATTTCCTTGGCGTTGAAGAACCTTACCAGGGCTCCTTTTCTGCCAACTCAGAGGAAGAGGTCCTGGACAAGTTCCAGCAAGCACATGAAAACGGTGCCCTGATCTGTATCAACCATCCCTTGGAAAGCAATTTTGGTTTTCGTTTTGACCTGGATAAAATCCCTTACGACCTGATCGAAGTCTGGAATGGCCCGATGAGACCTAAAAACATCGAAACCATTGCCTGGTGGGACCAAATGCTCAAGACTGGCCATCGCCAGGTGGCAATCTGCGGTAGTGATTATCACGAGGACACGATCTTTCAGCGCCTGGCTAATCCAACCATCAATGTTTTAAGCTGGTCAGGCAGCGAAAGCGACATCCTTGCGGCGGTCAAAGCCGGACATAGCTATTTCACCTACAGCCCCACACAGCTGCACATCGAATTGAACTCCGAAGGAAAAACTTATGGGGATGTGCTCCCCTGGCATCCGGGTCAGGAGGTTCTGATCGAAGCCTCAGGGTTAGAGGCAGGCGATCAGATTAGATTGATCGATCAGGACGGAGACAAAACACTCTTGACCTCGCCAGACGATGGTGAGTGGCAACTTGCGATCCCGGTCGAGAAACCTGGTTACCTGAGGTTTGAAATCTGGCGTACATTTTTCCCGGGTCTTCCCACGGTTCCCGCTTTAGTCACAAACCCCATCTGGTTTGACTGAAGAAATGACCGGGTATTCCCGGCCAGGACTGGTTGAACGCCATTCCTCCCTATAATTGTATGACGCAAGCTATCTATATCCACCTTGACAAAACCACTAATGTTGTTAAAATTTAAGTAAATAGTTTCCTAGTCAACCATTAACAGTTGGGGTGATATGTTGGAGAAGCGGATGCATCTTTACGAATCATTGAAGGCAGTCTTCCTTCATATTGATAACCATGAGAAGGCTTATCTTTATGCGTATGGTCTCAATGTCGCCCGTTTCTACATCCTCCTGCACGTTTCTCAAAACCCCGGCATCAACTACATCGACCTGAGCAACCGGCTGCTCTGCAATAAGAGCAATACCAGCCGTGTCGTCCAGGGTATGCACAAAGACGGGCTGATAACCCGCCAGAATGACCTTAACGATCGCCGTAGTTTCCAACTTTACCTGACTGAAAAAGGAACTGATTTACTGGCTGAAGTCTATCCAGGCTTTGTAGGACAAATCGATTCTCTCATGTCTCGTTTTAGCAAAAGCGAGACCTCTCACTTCCTGGATGTCAGCCAACACATTGAAAGCACCCTTTCCCCCGATTCATTCCTCAGCCTGACCAATTCGCAAGTCTTGAACTGGCATAACGGGAACAAGCGGGAGTAAGGATGATAACGCTACTTTCTGGCAAAATTGCCAAAAATTTCAATAGTTTCAAAAGGAGAAACCAATGAAGAAAAGTTATTTGTTAATTGCAATCGCCCTGATTGCGACTCTGCTCGTGGGAGCATGTAGCACTCCAGCAGAGACCCCCGTCGTGACGGAACCTCCGGTAGTTGAAGTACCCACCGAAGAACCCGTTGTCGAAAAGCCAACTGAAGAAGTTGTACAGCCTGCCGCTACCCTGCGTATCTGGGCTGACGAGCAACGCGCCCCCGTTCTGACTGAACTGGGTGCTGAGTTCCAGGCTGAGTACAACGTCGAAGTCGTCGTCGAGAATATTTCTGGTATTCGCGACCAATTCCTCGTGGCTGCACCTGCTGGTGAAGGCCCAGACATCATCGTTTTGGCCCACGACCAACTGCCTGCCCTGACCGAATCTGGCTTGATCGCCGAACTCGACCTTGGTGCCAAGGCAGCTGATTTCACTGAGCAAGCTCTCAAAGCTTTCAGCTACGATGGCAAACTCTATGGAATGCCATACGCTACTGAAAACCTGGGCTTCTTCTACAACAAAGACGTTGTTGAGACTGTCCCCACCACCTGGCAGGGGGTCTATGACCTCTCCAGAACCCTGATCGACGAAGACAAAGTTCAATACGGTATGGTATTGGCCGGAACTTCCTACGACGCTTATCCCTGGATGACCTCTCAGGGTGGCTATATCTTCGGTCTGGATGAAAACGGCGACTACGACCCCAACGATGTTGGTGTTGGTTCTGAAGGTATGATCAAGTTTGGCGAAATGGCATTGCAGTGGAAAGAAGACGGAATTCTGTCTGACAACCTCGATGGCAACAC
>JBBAES010000071.1:0-7497 GCA_041655815.1 Anaerolineaceae bacterium | reverse complement strand
TGTACATGCACAATCCGGATGTGCGCGTACCGTAAACCAGGGTCAGTTTACCGTAATCATCACGATGGTCCTGGTGATGAACGTGTTTTGTCAGCGCGTAGAGGGTGGAAAAAGCACAACCTCCACCGATGATGACCAGGTTTTTGCCTTTCCAATCCTCAAGAGGAAAACCATTGCCCAGTGGGCCGCGTATGCCAATGGCATCACCAGCCTTCAAAGCGTGCAAAGCAGTGGTGACGCTTCCCATTTTTTGGATGGTGAAACGCACAAAATCGCCTTCCCAGGCAGCATTGGCAACACCGAGGGCGGATTCACCTTTGCCTGGCACTGAAAGCAGACAAAACTGACCAGGATTGAATGACTCGAAAAAGGCCTGGCTGTCTGCGGCCTGGTCGAAACTCAGCTCGAGCGTCTTAAGTGAACGGTCAGTCGACTCGTAATAGGCCCTCAATACATGCATTGGGATGGGGGTATAAGGGCTATGTCCATTATGCTGCATGGCTCACCTCAAAGGGAAGAGTTTGTGCCTGCCGAAGCATGGCGCGGATGTCCAGCCCGACCGGGCAATAGCGCACGCAACGACCACAGCCGGTGCACCCAATTTGATTGACCTGGTCAATCCAGTAGACGAACTTGTGGCTCAGCCGTTGACGGGTGCGTTCCACCCGCGATGGCCTGGGGTTATGACCAGAGGCCTCAAGAGAATAAGTTCGGAACATGCAAGAATCCCAGTTGCGCACGCGTTCTCTGCGCTGGGTTTCGTCAACGATGTCGAAGCAGAAACAGGTGGGGCAGAGGAAGGTACAAACGCCACAGCCCAGGCAACTCTGCGAAACAGTATCCCAGTACGGACTGCTAAAGTTCTGCTCAAGCTTTTCTTTGAGATGCTCGGTCTCGAAAGCAACCTCCATCCGGTCGAAGGCTTCCTGCTGGATTTTGTGTCCCGTCTCGATTGCGCTGTCATCAGCATTTTGCAGCGAGGGGAATAACCAGTTGCCTTTATCGGTCAAGACTTCAACCAGGTAACTGTCGCCGATATCCGTCAGGAGGACGTCCAGCCCGGCTTTGTTAAAAGGCCCGCCACCCACTGTGGTGCAAAAACCAGTGAGGCAAGGTTCGTGGCAGCCCAGACCCACTGTGACCGTCTTTTCGCGTTTTTCTTTCCAGAGAGGGTCGGTGTAGTCTTCCTGCACGAACGATGTATCTAACAACTGCACTGCCTGCGCGTCGCAAGGCCGGATAGCGAAGACCACCCGTGGTTGCACTTCATGGTCGGCATCTTGATATCCGCCGAAACGGGTAAATTTCACCAGCGTCTCAGTCATGGGCAGAAATAGCGCTTTTGGTGGGACACGCGTATTATGTGGTTCGTTTAGCAACACGGCCGTGTCATCCTGAAGCGGCATAAAGTGTGAGAAACGTTCCAGTTTCTGCGGTAAAAAGACGTCATAACTCTCCCGCCAGGATTGAAGCAGTTCAGGCAGGGACTGTTTTTCGAGAATTAGGTTCATGGCTGGCTCTCTCATGAGACAACAAACCGGTTTTTGTCATCCAGCGTTACTGTCGCAAAAGGCGGCTGGGTCTGAACATCCAACCCAGCTTCGAAATTGTATTTCTTTCTCATGTCGTGGTTCAATTTTTCAGTCAGGTAGGTCATTTTAATGTCCATTGGGCAAGCGCGTTCACAGGCGCCGCAGCTGGTGCAGCGGCCAGTTTGGTGAAAAGCGCGAACGATGTGCCAGCCTTGCATGCCAGCTGGGGTCGCTCCGCTCTCGGTCCAACGGGGTTCAATGTGATCTACGAAGCACTCCTCGCAAAAACACATTGGGCAGGCTTCCCGGCAGGCGTAACAGCGTATGCAGCGTTCGGCCTCTTTTTGGAACCAGGCGTACCTTTCTTCGGAAGAAAGAGCTTCGAATTCTTCCAATGCTGTGCGTGCCAGGCTGGGATCGCCTTCGGGTAAGGCTTCGCCAATTAGAATGTCGGCACTCATCGGGTTAGGGTGGGCACAACGGGAGCAGCTGTCGTGTAAGAGGATGCTTCTCTCGAGGGCAAAGCGTCCATTTTGCGTCTCGACTGTGACCAGATGAGCATTTTCCTCGACTGCCAATACCGCTTCGCCAACCATTTCGACTATCTTTCGCCAGTCGATGATGCCCTCACAAGGAACACCGATCAGGTAGAGATTCTCTCGCGATTTCTGTTTTTCGACGATCAGAGCGTCGACAGAACGGTTTTCGCAACCGCGCACAACCATCCCGATCTTCTTCTCTTTTGGCAGGCGGGTCAGGAAGGATGCCAGATTATTCTGACAGAGTCCGCTATAGACAAGCTGGTCAATCTCATCAGGGCTACTAAAAAAGGCGGGTTGAGGGTGCATGGGGGTGTCGCCGGCTTTGAAGGCAACCACCACCTCGACTACTCCCTCCTGGAGCAAGCGTTTTGCTTCGGTTTTTATGGTGTCGATATCAGGCATCTGGCCCTCCCTCGGCGACTTTAACCCGTGTTACCAGGTTGCTGGCTGGTCCCAGAACTTCCAACTCCTGTTCAAAGGAAGCCAGTTGCTTTTGGATGATGCCCCGATCCTGCAAGTCTAGCCAGACGAAGCGTATGCGCGCTTTGTCATAGCCGGTATAGTCAAGGAAATCATTAAATTCTTCCAGTTGTCTGCGCGCGCCCATGTTACCAGTCTTGAAGTGGCACTGCTCGGGCAGGCAGCCGCAGATCATGACGCCATCGGCACCGCCCTGGACGGCATTTAGAATGTAAAGCGGGTTGATCCGACCGGTGCAGGGGGTCTTGGTCAGGTGGATATTTTCAGGCAATTGGGTATCGACCCATTCCTGGTCAGACTGCGAAAAGAGACACCACTGGCATTGAAACAGTGCGATTCTGGGTTTCGGTGACATCACACGGCCTCACTTTCCAGCCAGGCCCAGAGGTTTTCGACTAAATGGCTGTCATTAAATTCCTCGTTCAGCCTGATCGAGGTAGACCTGCAGGCGGCTGTACACATACCGCAGGCCATGCACTTGCCTTGATCGACGGAGGCCACTGTGATCATTCCACGGAATGGAACTTTTTTCTCAATCATTGTGATAGCTTCGTAAGGGCAAACGCTCTCACACAGTCCACAAGCCACGCAGGTGGACTCGTCTACTTTAGCGGTCTGATAGGGGTTTTGACGACCCTGGGCGACAGCCAGTTGTTTGACTGCAGTAATGACACCAGAAATGTGGATTTTTTGAGGGCAAGCAGGGTAACAAAGATCGCATGCAGTGCAAAGCCAGGTGGTTTCGTCGTTGAAAGCGGTTTCTTCAAAGTTGAAAACCGCCTCACGGATCAGGCGCCTGGGATTGTAGTTAGGTTCGAGCTTCTCCTGGATCATGCACTTACTTGTACAGGTGCCGCAAGAAAAGCACATCATCAGCATTTCACCACCAGGAATGGCTTTGACCTGTTCAGCGAAGTTTTCGCTCATCGGAAAATGGCTCATGTGGGCACCGCCTGACTGAGCATTTCGTGGACAATGAAATCAACCTGGATCATTGCCTCTTCGACACCCGGTATCTCGTTTAGCTTGGTTAGTTTCTTTTCCATCTCGGGTTTGAGACGTTCGATTTCAGCCTTGAGCTCGTCTTTCGGGATGGCATCGAGGGTGGCTTGCATTTCGTTGATCACACGAGCATACTTATCGCCTTCGGCAGCGCTGATCCATTCTGTGCGGAAGCGTCCAGGGTTCATGCCCAAACGAGCAAACATTTTGTCGAGCCTGGCAGCACGTTTGGCACCAGAGATTTGACCGGTGATGTAATGGCAGTCCTGGGGATGGCAACCGGAATACAAAATCGCGCCGGCGCCGAGACGGAAGGCCTCGTAAATCAGGTCAGCGTCCATCCTGGCAGAGCACATCACGCGCAAGCCGCGTTCGTTGGCGCTGTATTCAAAGTGGCTGGTTCCAGCCAGGTCAGCGCCGCCATAGGAACACCACTGGCAGCGGAAGGCCAA
Source organism: Anaerolineaceae bacterium (assembly GCA_041655815.1). Taxonomy (GTDB): domain Bacteria; phylum Chloroflexota; class Anaerolineae; order Anaerolineales; family Anaerolineaceae; genus Mesolinea. Next base: position 3,489 of record JBBAES010000071.1, on the reverse strand, counting down.
AATCTTCTTTTCAGGTTCGATTGCAAGCAAGGTGCGGATTTGCGAGAGCACCTGAGCGTCGGTATAGTGTAACTGGGTGATCGAGTCGTGCGGGCACTCACCCACGCAAGCGCCGCAGCCGTGACATTTAGCTGTGATGACTTCAGCTGCAAGCCCCTTCTCGTAATTGATAGCACCATAAGGACAAGCCCGGTAACAAATTCCGCAGGCCTGACCGTTCGCACTAACACAGCGATCTGGCCAGACAACCGCCACGGTGGGCTCGATTTGCCAAGTGTCAGAGTGCAAAATACGTGACGCACGTGAAGCTGCTGCCGATCCTTGAGCGACGCTGGCAGGGATATCTTTAGGTCCCTGGCAGGCACCGGCGAAGAAAATTCCGTCAGTGGGGCTGTCCATGGGTCGCAATTTGGGGTGGTATTCCATAAACCAGCCGCCAGGAGATTGGGCTACATTCAGAACCGAACTCATGTGATCCTGATCGGGCTGTGGGATGGCAGCCTGGTTGAGCATGACCATGTCATATTCGCGTTCGATTACACGACCAAGCGTGATGTCCTCAGATTTGATGAAGAGTTGATGGCTGTCCGGGTCTTCCGTGATCTCGGCTGGGCGACCTTGAATGAACTTAATCCCGGCATCACGAGCGCGGTCATAAAACTCTTCGTAACCTTTGGATGGCGTGCGGATATCGATGTAATAGATTGAGATATCCATATCCGGCAGCATCTGTTTGAGTAGCAGTGCATTTTTTATCGCGTACATACAGCAGAAATTGGAGCAAGAAGTGTTGTAACGCTTGTCACGGGAACCGACACAGTTGATGATTGCCAATCTTTGTGGGCGTTTGCTGTCACTTGGACGCAGCAGAGCGCCGTGGGTTGCACCGGCTGAGTTGTTCAGCCTTTCCATTTCCATCGCGGTGATGACATTGGGGTAACGCCCGTAACCGTACTCCGTCATAGGAGTGGGATCAAAATGACTGAAACCTGTTGCCACGATGATTGCGCCGATGTCTTCTTCAATGAAATTGTCTTCCATGCTGAAGTCGATTGCTTCCAGAGCACCGCAGGCCTCCACACATTTGTAACAGTGGATACAGGCGTCCATATCGATGTTGTAAATCAGCGGGACTGATTGGCTCATGGGAACGTAAGCCGCCTTGCGAGGTGCCAGGTTCATCTCAAAATAGTTGGGCACTTCCACCGGGCATGCGACCGAACAGGCATTACAGCCATTACAGCGGTCCGCGCGCACAAACTTGGCTTTTTCTCGCAGAGTGACCTTAAAATTGCCGACAAAGCCTTCAACTTTTTCAACTTCGGTATAAGCTTTTACTTCGATCAGGGGCTGACGCGCCGCGTCAACCATTTTTGGTGCAAGAATTCATATAGAGCAGTCCATCGTTGGAAAGGTCTTGTTCAGTTGCGCCATGACCCCTCCAATCGTTGGTTCTTTCTCAACAAGCACCACCGGTATTTTCTGTTCAGCCAGATCGAGCGCGGCGTTGATACCAGCCACGCCGGCGCCAATGACCATGGCTTTTTTGGTTACTGGCACGTTGATCATGTCCAATGGGGTCAAAAAGGAGGCTTTGGCAACCGCGGCTGCGGTCAGGTCTTTGGCTTTCTCAAGAGCCCCTTCACGGTCGTGCCCGTGAGCCCAGGTACACTGCTCGCGAATGTTGGCCATTTCCATCAGGAAAGGGTTCAATCCGGCTTCAGCAACGCAGGCTCTGAAAGTGGGCTCATGCATGCGTACTGAGCAGGCCGAGACGACTACCCGGTTCAGACCGTGCTTTTTGATATCCTCTTTGATCAGACGCTGACCGCTGTCGGCGCAGGCATACATGGTTTCGGCAGCGTGAACCACGCCGGGCAGGTTTGCAGCAAAATCGACAACCTGATCAGGCGGGATCACCCCCGCGATGTTGCTGCCGCAATGGCAGACGTAGACACCAATGCGAGGTTCATCCTCGGGCATGGCCCCTACGTATTTGGGTTTGTTGTCTTCTTCGCTCATTTAGGTTCCACGGCTTTGGTGGGGATATCAAGTGATCCAATAATGAGTTTCTTCCGTGTGCGCTGAGCGCGTTGGTCGGCTGTGGTCAGCTTGAGAGCTTCTTTAGGACACCATTTAACGCATTGAGGACCATCTGGTTCATCTTTGCACAGGTCGCACATCTCAGCCAGCGCGGTGGCAGGATTAATTGAGATAGCGCCAAAATCGCAGGCCTCAATACACCATGCGCAACCGTCACATTTTGTGGGGCTGACGTCAATGATACCGGTAATGGGATCCTGGGTTAAGGCATCCCGTGGGCAAACGATCACGCAAGGCGCATTTTCGCAGGTGCGGCAGGCGATGGCAGAGATGAGCACTTCATCCACGCGCACGGTGCGGATACGGCTGCGATAGCTGTTGTATTCACCCGTTTTAGTAAAAGAGCACATATACTCGCAGAGTTGGCAGCCCACACATAAATCGGGGTCACATTCGATATAAGCGTACTTTGAGGTACTGGTAGTTGACATAGTTCTCCTTATTAAACTCCGATTTGTTCAGCAACATCTGACATACCCAGCTCGATCAGGAGTTCCTTTGGTATCAGCCCTTCTTCATTCCAGCCTTTGGCCTTGTAATAAAGCTGTTTCATGTATTCAAGTTCTTCGTCAGAGACAACAACCCCCGCCCCTGGTCCCTTTGTCATTTTGTCGTGCTTCCAGCGCCAGGGCAGTTCATCGTCTTTTTCAGTCCAACCCTCGCGAATATTGAAGGCTTTCTTTATGTTGGTGGCGTGAATGCCAATCAGGTCGATATCATCGTAATCGTAATCCCAACCAGTGGTGGCGTTGATCAATTTCGCAATCGCGGGCCAGGCTCCAGCGCGGTCTGCCTTGCCAGTAAAACTTCTTCTGATGAACTTACACAAAGGTAAGGAGTCGTAAACAGCAGCGTATTCCTCGGAATCAGCTGCCACTCTTCCGCGGGTCTCGTCGACCGTTAAGCGGTTGGTCTCACCTTTGATGTCAGGGTCATACGCGGCAGAGCGATTGTGGCATCCGCCACGTGTGCCGGTGGCCAGCCCGACTGCAAACGTTTTGAGGGAGCGGGAGTCGTAACCAGCTGGTTCCAGACCTTTAATGTGCATTGCCCACTTCCAGCTTTCACTACCTCTTTCTTCGTCAATTGTTTTACTGGCGATTCGCACGCCTTCTGCCATTAAGTCGCCGATGCCTTCGCGGTCACGGATCATTTCAGCCAGTTTGACTGCTGAATCACCGTCACCAAAGTTGAGCGTGAATCCCTCTGGATGGGAGGCACAGGCAAAGTCTTTATCGGTCAGAACACCTTTTTCGTAACACTCCATGGCATAACCGATGGTTACACCCATGGTAACAGTGTCCATACCATCATGATCGGCAATCGTGATCAACTTTATGGCAGCGCGCATGTCGTTTATACCGAGGTTAGAGCTGTTGGCAAACA
>JBBAES010000070.1:0-7749 GCA_041655815.1 Anaerolineaceae bacterium | reverse complement strand
CGCTCATCCAGCTCTAGCTGACGAAACTTGTTGTTCCATTCCACCACTGCCAGCGGTTCTACAAACAATGTGGCGCCGGATGAGCTCTGGTCATGCACGATCGATTTAATTTGCCCCTTATATTCGGACTTCAGCGGAATAACATAGCGACCGCCCCGTTGGGTGATCAAAGATTCCTGCAACATGCGGGCGCTTTTCGGGTCATTCAAATAACGATTCATGCGGTCCATCAGGCGCGCGTGTGTGACTTTCAGGTCAGAACGGATTTGCTCAAGGAGGGCGGAAGCGCTATCTAGAACCTCGCCTCGTTCGTTGATTGTCTTATTGATCAAGTCGATCAAGCCATGCCCGTCAGATAAGCCTTCAGCCGTTTCAGAAAGCAGGGGTGCCTCTTCATGTTTTTCAAGCAGGAAACGCCTGGCATCCCGGGAAACCATCAGCGAATTGCGAATGGCGAGCAGGACGGGCGCGTCGAGTGTCATTTGATGGCGGGCCTGGTCTGCCAATGGGCGCATATCGACTGCGCCTCTAAAGGTGAGTGCATCGTTCAGGCTGAGCAGATGGCGGGCCTGTCGGGTTTGTTCCTGGTAGAGTTGCGCTTTCTCCAGGCTGCTGGTAGGGCGAAGTTTGACCACCAGTTTTTCGGATAACTCAAAACTGGCATAGGTCTTGAGCCGCTCAAGGATCTTATGGAATTCAAGTAAGATCAGACTTTTCGGATTCATCGCAGAAAGTGTATCACGAAGGCGGATTGGCATAGAAAGTTTTACAGCCATTTAAGGCCGCGGCAAGATAAAAAGCGGATAAAATAAACCACCAACTTCCCCTAAATAAGATAAGATATATAGGTAATTCAGTTAACATAATTTGAGGTAATTTCTGTGGAATTTATTCAAGACATTCTTAGTAATCCCGCCTTGTTGATAACAGTAATCCTGACCATTGGTGTGGTTCTGGTTAATGGCTGGACTGATGCGCCCAACGCGATCGCGACATGCATCTCCACCCGTGCAATGGAGCCTAAAAAAGCCATAATCATGGCTGCCGTTTTTAACTTTCTTGGTGTCTTTGTAATGACCATGATCAACAAGAGCGTCGCGATGACCATCAGCAATATGGTCGATTTTGGCACCGATATCCGAGCCAGCTCGATCGCATTAAGTGGTGCCCTGGCATCGATTGTGATTTGGGCAACAGCAGCCTGGTATTTTGGCATCCCCACCTCCGAAAGCCACGCCCTGATTGCTGGTCTGACTGGAGCGGCTGTCGCCTACCACAATAATTTCCAGGGTGTCAATGGAGACGAATGGATTAAGGTGATTTTTGGGTTGGTTCTCTCAACGATCGGAGGTTTTGCGTTGGGTTGGGGGATAACCAAATTGATCGAAGCAATTTTCAAAAATCAAGACCGTCGGAAAACGAACAAGGTTTTCAAAAACGCTCAAATTGGCGGGGCGGCTGCTATGGCATTCATGCATGGCGCCCAGGACGGTCAAAAGTTTATTGGCGTATTTCTGATCGGTATGGCACTGGCCAAAGGACAGAATGTCACTGGCGCTATGGTCATACCTATCTGGCTGATGCTTTTCTGTTCGGTTATCATGGCCTTGGGGACTTCGATTGGGGGATACCGGATTATCAAAGCAGTGGGTATGGATATGGTGAAGTTGGAGACCTATCAGGGTTTCAGCGCGGATGTGGCTGCTGCCCTGGCATTATTAGCGGCTTCGCTGTGGAATGGCTTACCAGTCTCAACAACGCATACCAAAACAACCGCGATAATGGGCGTAGGTGCTTCGAAACGGATCAGTGCCGTCAACTGGGGAGTGGTGAGAGAAATGGTGCTTGCCTGGGTGTTAACCTTTCCCGGTTGTGGTTTGTTGGGTTATGTATTGACTAGAGTATTGATTCGCGCTTTTGCGTAGAGGAGAAAAATGGCTAAAAAAGACAATAATTACTATAAAATGTTTAGCGATATCGCTGAGGATGCCATCAAGGCGGCTTACCTGTTGGAAAAAACGGTTAAAAACTACAATCCCGATAAGATTGAAAAACAAAATAAAATTATGCATGAGATGGAGCACGGGGCAGACCTCAAAAAACATCGAATGATGAAGCACCTGATTTCTGAATTTATCACTCCGATAGAACGGGAGGACATCGCGACTTTGTCTTATATGCTCGATAACGTCCTGGACAGCATCGAAGAAGTCTTTCAAATGTTCTTTATGTACAACGTGAGGGAGATGCGGCATGATGCTAACGATTTTGTAGATCTGATTGTTCGCAGTACCGAAGCAATGAAAGCCTGCTTTGACGAATTTGAAAACTTCCGAAAGTCTGACCTGATTGCCAAAAAAATCGTTGAAGTGAACGTTATTGAGGAATTAGCCGACAGTCTATATTTCAAAGCCAACAGGGATCTTTTCCTCTCGGAGAAAGACCCCATTCAGATCTTGGTCTGGGTACGGATTTATGACCGATTTGAGAAAATCTGCGATGAGTGCGAAAATGTGGCAGACACAATTAGTTCAGTGATTATGAAAAATTCTTAAGAAAGGTTTTATTCTTTAATACACCTATTTACCCTCGTCTCACTCAGAGGGAGGGCGTTGAGCGCTCTTCGAGCAAAATTTTGCGCATTTGCGGGAAAATATGAGGATTGGCGGTCAGGATGTCCACTTTTCCGCTTAACAATTCGCTATCGCCATATAAGCTGTCTACAATCCCACCGGCTTCCCGCACAATAAGAATGCCTGCAGCTACATCCCAGGAGTTCAGCTCAATTTCCCAGAAAGATTCCGCTTTACCGCAAGCCACATAAGCCAAATCCATTGCTGCTGAGCCCAGGCGGCGGATGGTTTGAACCTCTTTGCTCAGCCGAACAAAATTATTCACGTTTGACCGAGGTGTTCCTATTAGATATTGTCTGAAGCCCGTGATGAGCAGCGAATCCTGCAGTGTTTCCACAGAAGAGACCCTGGTCGGTTCACCGTTCAGATAAACTCCTTGCCCTTTTGCAGCCCAATAGGTCTCCCGCATGCCCGGACAGCAGATGACACCAATTTGCAACTCTCCTTTGTAAGCATAGGCAACGGATATAGCATAGATTGGCAGACCGTGAGCATAATTCACAGTCCCATCAATGGGGTCAATGAACCACATGTGCTGGTTATCGCCTTCAAGCTGGCCACTTTCTTCAGCGTTGATTGAGTGATGAGGGAAGACAGCCAGGATCTTTTCCAATAAAAATGCTTCAACGGCAGAATCTGCCTCTGTCACCAGTTCGGCAGCGGCTTTGTAGTGCATTTCGAGCTGTTGATGCTGCATTCTTTGGGCGATCTCTGCGGCTTCCATTGTCCATGTGATTACTTGTTCAAGGGTTGGTTGCATTTTTTCTCCATTTCATGTGCTGCATTGATTCTAACCGACCTCAAGGACATGCCCGCCCAGATTGTCACTTTTCTTGTTTGTGGAAAACCTATGGAAAAGATTGTGATGACCTGTGGAAAAGTACCTGATAATGGGTGGATAGGTGCAGCTTTTCGGTGGAATGTTTACTTTTGGATTCTGGTTTTCTTTGTCTGAATCCGCGGTTGGGCTTAGCGAAGACCGCAATATTCGTCCAGAAGGCGTGAATAAAATTCCGCTAAGAAAGCATCGCGCTCTTTGGCAATTGCTTTGCCAGTTTGGGTGTAGAGTTGATCCTTGACGTTTCTCAATTTGAACAGATATTCATGATAAGAGCTGTGGGCTTCACCTGGTTCTTTCTCGCCTGTCTGGAGAAACTTTTGGGAGGGTTGGCTCAAGACGGGCTGCCCAGCCAGAACGGCATAGGCTATTGTTCGGGCGGCTCCTACCGCGCCTAAGACATCCAGCTTATCAGCATCAAACAAACACTTTGCTTCCAAGGTTTCCGGGCGCTCACCGTCATGACGGTAGCGGTGCGCGCGAATGCAGTGCTGCACTGCCTCAATTCTTTCTGGGCTCCAGCCCCTTTGCGCCAGCACTTTTCCGGCAAATTCCGCTGAGGTGATGTGGTGCTCTTTTCTTTTCTGTCCTTGCTGGGCAGGGCTGGCGCCGCGGGAATCGTGCAAGTAGGCGGCTGCCTCGATAATCTCCAGGTCTGCGCCTTCGGCTTTGCCGATGCGTTCAGCCATTGCCCTGACCCTCAGGACGTGCTCGAAATTATGGACTTCGTCCGCTTCCTGGTACCACGCTTTTGCTTCTTCAACTGTAATCTTCATTTTCTCTCAATTCACAAAAAGTATAGATGCAGGTAGTTGTAACGGGTGATGGTTGCAAACCCGCGTTTGAAACCTGGAGAAAGTAGACCAACCTGACCTACATGTCACAAAGGGACCAGACGCTCAAGGCGTCAGGTCTTCATTACTCAGGACCTTGCTGATTAGATCCTGAGCGAGGTCCTGCAAGCGCTGACGCTCTTCCTCATCTTCATGCTTGTCTTTCCAAAACAACTCAAGCAGTTGCAGGGGACTGAGCGAACTGGTTTCCTGGCCATCTGGCAGGCGACTGCGGGCTTCTGAGATAGAAATTTTGTGCAGCCTGAATTCAAAAGCGTCCTTAGCGTAAGCATGCAGGCGCGCTTCATCGATTAAGATCTCAAAATCCGAGGGGTAGGTGATGTTCAGCCGCACAATCGCATCTTTCAATTGCTCTTGCGCGGGCAATGCGGCGATCAATTTTTCGTTGACATTCAACTCGTCATCCAGGCTTATACTGCGATCGATAAACTTCCGGATAGGAAGTTTCCGCCATTCATAAGTGGTTTGTCCTTTTTCGATGCTGGCAATTACAAAGCCCTTTTCCTCGTTCACCTCACCAAAATCGACGCGCTCAATCGAGCCCGGATAGACGACCGGTGGATGTGCACCGAGGTTGAGGTCCTGGTGGCGGTGGATGTGCCCCAGAGCGACGTAATCAAAGCGGGGGTTACACACCAAACCCAGCGGTAAAACCACATCGCGGCCAATTTTTATTTCCTGCTCATTGCCAAACTTGGCTCCGGCAACGGAGGCATGCGCAGTGAGGATAATTGGAAGCTCAGGGTCGGCCTCGTCGAGTGCGGCCCTGATCCAATCTGAAATGCCACTTTCAATCAACCGGATGGGGTCGCTCTCATCACTTTCGTCCGCGGTTATGACTTGCATCACACCCGCGCGGGTGATCCAGGGGATTGCCAGCACCTGGACGGGCAAACCTTCAAGTTGGTCAGAAGTAAGCATACGAAGACTGCTGACCACGGTAACATGCTCCGGAGCTAGTGTGTCGAACTCCTGCATAGCATGAGCTTTGCGTTGCGAAGGAGAGATATCATGGTTGCCAGTGAGTAAAATGGTAGGGATGCCGGCTTTCGAAAGCCGCATCAGGCGTCGGCCCCACTCCCGTTGGAAAGTGGGCGCCGGCGAACGGTCTTTGTAGGCATCGCCAGCAAAAATTACCAGATCTACCTTCTCATCAATGGCGGTCTGGATAATCGTATCGAGGCTTTTCAGAAAGTCCATCACGCGTTCTGGAAGACCGGTTTCGGGGTTGTGTGCACCGAAGTTTGTCATGTCGATATGAGCGTCGGCAAAGTGCAGAAGTTTTATCATGCTGTAATTATAATGGAGGCTGCCGCTCAATCAACACCTGAAAAGGCCAAACTCAAGCCGTGAGCATAGAATAGATAATCGATTTCGGACAAATGAAGGCAATATTTTTGTCCATCGGGTAAAATCGAAGCATGACAGAAAATAAACGTCCCCAGATATTATTGACGAACGATGACAGCATCAACTCGCCCGGTTTATGGGCAGCTGCGGAAGCACTTTCGGGCCTTGGCTACGTCCATGTGGTCGCGCCGCGGGTGCAGCAGACTTCAATGGGCAGGGCATTGCCGCGTGAGTCTGATGGAATCCGGCAGACCCAAGATCTTATAGTCAATGATCAGACCTGGCAGGTCCACAGTTATGGCGGCTCGCCCGCGCAGTCAGTTTTACACGGACTGCTCAGCGTGATGATAGATATCAAGCCAGACCTGGTGGTATCGGGGATCAATTATGGTGAAAACGTGGCATCAGGGGTCACGATCAGTGGTACTGTCGGCGCTGCCCTGGAAGGGGCTTCGTTTGGATATCCTGCTCTGGCAGTTTCTCTACAGACCGCTGTCAGCGAGCACTTCAATCTTTCAGACAAAGTTGATTTCAGTACAGCCGCCTGGTTCACCCGCTACTTTGCTGAAAAGCTGCTCCGACTGGAGATGCCTTTTGATGTGGATGTGCTCAAGGTCGACGTCCCGGCAATTGGCACACCTGAGACACCCTGGGTGGTGACGCGCCAATCGCGGCAGCGCTATTTCGAGGTTACTTCGGAATACGACCCCCAGACAGGCATCGAGAAAGTCGGTTATGAGGCCAGAGTGGATGAGGCTACGGTTGAAAGCGACAGCGACTTGAAAGCAGTTTTGCTGGACAATCTGGTTTCTGTCACCCCGATCAGCCTTGATCTGACTTCGCGTGTGGATTTTAAAGATTTCCGCAAACTGCTGGAATCGTAAAGGGAAAGTTACCCAGCCCTGTGCGTGGTACGGCCTTGCCCGCCATGCGAGATGGGGCGGTGGGAGCACTAAAGCCGGCAACCTTTCGCGCGCTCTGCTTCAAAAGCGAGCGCGTATTCCTGTGTAGAAAATGATACTTTGAAGAATTAGATATTAAAGCGAATCTCGATAATGTCGCCATCTTCGATAATATAGTTTTTGCCCTCGACACGCAGTCGCCCATGGTTGCGGGCTTCAGCAGTGCTGCCATAGGTGACAAGATCGTCAAATGAGACCACCTCGGCACGGATAAAACCCTTCTCCATATCGGAATGAATGGTGCCGGCTGCCTCACGGGCGTTGCTGCCCTTGCGCAGGGTCCAGACATGCACTTCCTTCTCGCCGGCTGTAAAGAAGCTGTGGACGTTAAGCAGGTCATAAGAAACCTTGATCAGGCGGGACATACCCAGCTCACCCACTCCGTACTCCTCCATAAAAATCTCAACATCTTCTGGCTCCAACGCCATGATATCCATCTCCAGTTTTGCCGGCAGACTAACAACCGTAGTGTGCGGGTGTGGGCTGGTGTATTCAATTGGGGATTGGTCTTCAGACTGATTGAAGACAATGATCTGGGGTTTTCGGCTTAGAAAACCGAAACTTGAGACGATTTTCTCTTCTTCAGAGGTGAACGTATAGTACCGCAGCGGTTTTTCCTCATTGAGAATGACCTCGAGCCGCTCAAAGAGATCAATCTCTGTCTGGATGACATCTCGGGGGCGTGAGACTCCCCGGCGATGCTCTTCGCGCAGCTTTTGCAGGCGGCGCTCAATCATGACCAGGTCATTCAAAATAAATTCAATATCCATGGTCTGAATGTCACGCACAGGTTCGATATCACCGGCAACATGGGGCACACTGGCGTTCTCAAACTGGCGGACAACGTGCAAAAAACCATCCATTTGTGCCAGCTGGTTGATCATTACGCCCGGCAAGCCTGCCCGCCCAGCGCTGCCGTCCAGCCCGGCGATGTCGGCATAAGTCACTTTGGCCCTGACGATTTTCTTGGGTTTGTAAATCTCGCAGAGTTTTTCCACGCGTGGATCGGGCACGTCCACCACTGAGGTGTGCACTTCCAGATGCCCTGCCGAGATTTCGGTCGGAATATCCGCGCCAGTGAGGGCTTTATAGACAGTGGTTTTGCCGGATTG
>JBBAES010000069.1:0-7835 GCA_041655815.1 Anaerolineaceae bacterium | reverse complement strand
CAGCGAGAACAAACTCAATGACCGGGAAATGGAAGAAGCCTTGATTGGGGCTGTTATGATCAATCCTGATGTGCTGATCGATGTGGTCTCCTTCCTCGATCCTACAGATTTTTATCAACCCCGCCACCAGTGGATCTGGGAAGCATTTATCACGCTTGACCAGGAAAAACATTACATAGATGTCCTGACGGTCCAGGAAGTACTTGAATCGCGCGGGAAGCTTGAAGACGTTGGCGGTCTGGAATATTTACTTCAGCTCAGCAACCGGGTCCCTTCTTCTCTACACGCAGTTTCGTACGCTCGCACAATCAGCGAATTAACCACCAGGCGTAAATTGGTCAAGGCTGCTACTGATATCGCTCAATTGGCTTACCACAAAGAGTTGGAACTGGATGAGGTGATTGATAAGTCTGAGAGTTCCATATTTAACGTCAGCCAAAACCGCTATAAACGCGATCTGGTTCCAATCGGTCACGTCGCCAGCAACTACCTGCAGAGAGTAACTGAAGCCAGCGCCAGCGATGAGGAAATCGGCGGCCTGAAAACCGGACTCAAGGCAGTGGATAACGTGCTGGATGGTTTGCACAAATCGGATTTTATCCTGGTTGCTGGACGGCCCGGCATGGGTAAAACCGGCTTTTTAATTGGTATTGCCATGCAGGCGGGCATGATCCTCCGCCGTAATGTGGCCATGTTTTCGCTTGAAATGTCATCCGAACAGCTCCTGCAGCGTATGTTAGCACAAGAAACCAGAATCGAGTCACAAAAGTTACGTTCGGGGCGCTTCACAGACGAAGAAGCTGATCGCTTCACCCGAGCAATTGCCAAGTTCGAGCACGTTAACATATTTATTGATGACACTCCGGGCATTACTCCGCTGCAGCTCAGCGCTAAATGCCGCCGCATGAAGGAAGAACACACACTCGACCTGGTCATCGTCGACTACCTGCAGTTGATGTCAGGTGACCGACGCTCTGAAAACCGGGTTCAGGAGGTTTCATACATCTCCAGACAGCTGAAAATTTTGGCTCGTGAACTGGATGTGCCGGTTTTGGCGGCCGCACAGCTTTCCCGAGCGGTCGAACAACGCGACGATAAACAGCCAATTCTTTCTGACCTGCGCGAATCCGGTTCCCTGGAGCAGGATGCTGATATTGTGATCTTCATCAACCGCCCCCACATGAACGACCCGGAAAACACTCACCACAACATCGCTACGCTGGCTATTGCCAAACACCGAAATGGTCCGGTTAAATCAGGTATCGAGCTTGTCTTCCTGGAGCGGATAGCGCAATTCAAAGACATAGCCTACGTAAGCTGAGCCGGCTATGACAACAGATCAGGAATCAAGATTTTCAGAGACCCTCACCCAGGTCAATTTGCCGGCCAATTTTTTAGCCTGTGTCGGGGAGATAAGCCCGGACGCCTTGCTGGTTTTGATGGCGTATTTCCAACTGCTGAGCCTGCAAGAGCAGGAAAGCCAGCTTGCTCTGGCTCACGATCTGAAAATCAGCTTGCCGGCAGGTTTTCATTCAGAAGACGAGCGTTTTGACGCTGCCCTGCTCGAACTGCATAACGCGCAATTGCTTTACTCGCTAACCGATCCTCAAAACCCGCAGAAAACCTACTTGATTGCGGGCACACCGCAGGGAACCAGCATCTATCGGCAGCTATGCAAAACTCCAGGCCGTTTTGCGGAATACGGTCTGGCAAAGATCCTGGCGGATACCAGCCAACCTAATTTGTTTAAGCTTTATGAAGATAATTTCGGCGCACTGACACCGATGATAGCAGAAGTATTAAAGGCAGATATGGAAACTTATCCGGCAGAGTGGATAGAAGATGCTATGAAAGAAGCGGTCAACTACAATGCCCGTAACTGGAAATATGTGCAGGCGATTCTGCGCAATTGGCAAGAAAAAGGACGCAAGAAAACCGATGAAGAAGGTAAACAAGATCTCGACAAATTTCGGCAATATTACCTCAAACAAAAAAGTGACCAAGACGGAGGCTGAATCTGCCGCTGAGTCCCAAAAAACCTTTTACGGCCCTGGCGACCCTGAGTGCCCACTCTGCCATGGGATCGGCTTTGTTGGCTATGACGTGCCTTTTGACGATCCGCGCTTTGGTAAGAGTGAAATTTGTGCCTGTCGCCTGAAAACAGTTCAAGCTTATCAGCAGGATTATCTTTACAAGCTTAGCAACCTGGGCACCCTGACCGAACTTACCTTTGCCAATTTTTTGCCTCGCGGCAGGGTTGGGCTTGGAAATACTCAAGCAGACTCGCTTGAACAGGCATTTAATTCAGCCCAAAATTTTGCAGGCACACAAAAAGGCTGGCTCCTGTTGACTGGCAGCTATGGTTCCGGTAAGACCCACCTCGCCGCCGCGATTGCCAACCAGGCTGTTTTGATGGGCACGCACACGATATTTTTGACAGTGCCCGATCTGTTGGATTGGCTGCGATCTTCTTTTTCGAAGTCTGGTGATTCCAGCTATGAGCACCGTTTCAATGAGATTCGTAACGCGCAGCTGCTGATAATGGATGACTTTGGCACGCAAAGCTCTACCCCCTGGGCAGAAGAGAAATTATTTCAGATCATCAATTCACGTTATATCAACCGGCTCCCGACGGTCATTACCAGCAATCAGCAACTGGATGATTTTGAAGGTCGCATCCACTCCCGGCTGCTTGACCCCGACCTGGTGGCGCATGTGCACATCCTCGCGCCCGATTACCGCAACCCAACCGACGAATTTGGGCATCCGGAACTGTCCAGTCTGCATTTGCATGCCAGGCAAACCTTTGGTGTTTTTAGCTTTCGGAAGGATGAAGGTTTACGCAAGGAGGATGTCAATTCATTAAAAGAAGCTTTTGAAGCCGCCCAAACCTTTGCTGAGAACCCTAAAGGCTGGCTGAGCCTCCATGGAGGTTATGGCAGCGGCAAGACCCACCTGGCGGCTGCAATCGGCAATTACCAGACTGCCAAAGGAGCTCCACCGCTTTTCATTGTCGTCCCGGATTTGCTGGACTATTTACGGGCGGCGTACGCGCCCGACAGTGGCATAAGCCTGGATAAGCGTTTCTACGAGGTGCGCACGGCTCATCTATTGATTCTGGATGACCTCAGTACGAAGTCAGCCACGCCCTGGGCAAAAGAAAAACTCTATCAACTCTTCAATTATCGCTACAATGCGGAACTCCCGACCGTGATTACCTCGTCTTCCGTGGCAGACGAATTAGACCAGCGGCTCTACAGCCGTCTGTCTGACCGCCGCCTCTGTCGGATCCAGATGATTACTGTACCCGGATTTACTGGAAAGTAACAAGCAGCCTGATTAGGACGTTCGAGAAGGCTCAACTCTTAATCCACGTAAAAGGCTGACAGTCCTGAAATGCGAGTTCTGTTTGCGTGCCATAAAGCGAACAAAATTTGTATGGCACAGTTATTGAGATGAAGCCCTCACAATAAAAAAGACACAAATTTTCCAAGCAGACCTGCGAATCGACCCTCAACTTTTCTGGGTATAATGGAGGATTGTGTATACACAAGCCATAAACGGCTGTTGCGCCGCATAACAGGAGAAGATAAATGACTAAGAAAATAATCCGAGAGTATCCGAATAGCTTCAACCTGCCTTACCGCATCAAAAGACTGGGAAATATCGCCAACAACCTTTGGTGGGTTGGAAACCCTGAGGTAGCCCGGCTTTTCAAAACAATTGATCCTCTCAAGTGGAGACTATCCAACCACAACCCGATCGTACTGCTTCGAAGTGTGAATCGGGCGAAGTTTGAAGACTTGATTAAAGATCGTTATTTCCTCGACAGTTACGATAAGATCGTGCAACAATTTGACGCCTACATGAATCGTCAGGATACCTGGTTTAATCAGAAATACCCGAACAATTTCGGTGACCAGATTGGTTATTTTTCATTTGAATACGGACTGCACGAATCATTAATGGTCTACGCAGGCGGTCTGGGCATTCTCTCAGGCGATCACCTCAAAGAAGCCAGTGACCTGGGTCTTCCACTTGTGGCTGTTGGTTTCCTTTATACCTACGGCTATTTCTCACAGCACATTAGCGAGGACGGCTGGCAGGAAGCGCATAACGTGGAATTTAAGTTCAGCGATATGCCAATTGTTAATCTCTACGATGAAAACCATGAGCCAATCAAAATTTCGATAGAATTACCTGGTCGCACGCTGTGGGCCAGACTCTATGAATTGCACGTTGGGCGCGTGCGTTTGGTGCTGTTGCATACCAATATCCCCGAGAACAACCCTCAGGACCGGGGATTGACTGATAAGCTTTACATCAGCGATCCCGAACTGCGTATCTCTCAGGAGATGTTGTTGGGTATCGGCGGGCTGCGCGCGTTGCAGCAGCTCGGTCATAATCCAGTGATCTTCCATATGAACGAAGGCCATTCCGCTTTCCTTTCCCTGGAACGAATGAACCAATTGATTGCTGAGGGACATTCGTTGGAAGAATCCAAAGAGCTGGTCAGACATTCAAGCATCTTTACAACCCACACACCCGTCCCAGCCGGAAATGACGAATTTCCAACTTGGCTGATTGACAAGTATTTTGCCAATTACTGGGGAAAGTTGAATCTTGACCGTGATCAGTTTATGGATCTGGCTAAGGTTCGAACTGATTGGTCTGATGAAGTTTTCAGCATGCCTGTTCTGGCACTCAGACTCTCTGACTACCGCAACGGGGTCTCGAGACTTCACGGTGATGTTTCCCGCAAGATGTGGCAATATCTTTGGCCTGAAAAAACCAGTGATGAAGTCCCTATAAGTCACATCACCAATGGCGTCCATACAGGTACCTGGCTTGCCCGCAGGCTTTCAGATTTGTATGATAAGTATCTCGGCATTGACTGGAAAGAACACCAGGATGAACCTAGCATGTGGGAGCGTATCGAAGCCATCCCGGATAGTGAACTTTGGCAGGTGCGTATCCACCTCAAGCGCAAGCTGGTCAGCTATATGGTGGCGCGTGCTCGAGACGAATGGGCAAACAACCATACCCATCCTGTCCAGACCGTTGCGAGCGGCGTATTGCTGGACCCGTTAATGCTGACTGTAGGTTTTGCCCGAAGGTTCGCCACTTACAAACGTGCCAGCCTGGTCTTTAGAGACTATGAACGCCTGATGAGAATCGTCACCAATGAAGAACAACCGGTACAAATTATATTTGCCGGCAAGGCTCACCCTGCTGACGAGCCTGGTAAACGCCTGATCCAGGAGGTCTATCGCCATGTAAAGGACTCACGCAACGGTGGACGGCTGGTCTTTTTGGATGATTATGACATGGATGTGGCACGCCACATGGTACAGGGAGTTGACATCTGGCTCAACACCCCCCGCCGACCGCGTGAGGCTTCCGGTACCAGTGGTATGAAGGCTGGTATGAATGGTACGCTCAACTTCTCCGTGCTGGATGGCTGGTGGGCAGAAGGCTACAATGGTAAGAATGGTTGGGCCATCGGCGACGAAACCGTATACGACAACCTGGATCTGCAAGATGAAGCCGATGCCCGCAGTTTCTATGACACGCTCGAAAACGAAATCGTGCCGCTGTATTACACCAAGCGCTCGGCTGACGGACTGCCAGGCGACTGGATCGAACGGATCAAAGAATGTATTCGGACAGTGACACCGGCATTTTCTATGACTCGCATGGTTAAGGAATATACTACCCAACTCTATCAACCCGCGTTGTTGGCTGCGAAAGAAGATCAGGAAAGCACAGTAAAAGAAGATTAGCCTCATCGGATTAAACTAATCCTGTATGCAGTGCAGGCCCACAAAGATAAATAAGACGTCTGCAGGGGTGAAAAGCTCTTGCAGACGATTTACAAATAAATACTACGGAAGAGATTAATTATGACTGACTTTCTTACCTGGCCTGTCATTGGCACAACATTTCTGATATTTTCCGTCAGAGTGCTTTCCGTTACCATGGACACTTTGCGTTTTATGCTCACCATGCGGGGGAAAAGGGCCATCGCCTGGTTTTTAGGCTTTTTTGAATCTGTGTTGTTTGTGCTCACCGTTGGTGTGGTTTTGAATGACATGACAAATTTCCTCTATATTATCAGTTACGCGGCTGGTTTCGCGACAGGTAACGTAATTGGAATTTATATCGAACGGAAACTGGCGCTGGGCTACTCACGTATCAGCACTATCAGCAAAATTTTGGGCAGCGAAGTGGCCCAAGCCCTGAGGGATAATGACTTTGCCGTCACCGAGATTCCTGCGCAGGGCATGGGCGGACCCGTTTACATCAGTGAATTGTTTGTTCGGCGGAAAGATGTCGCTGCTGTAGAAAAAATCGTTCAGGATACAGATCCTGAAGCTTTTATCACGATCGAAGACGTCACACCTGTGCGTGCAGGTTATTGGGGGAGGCAAAATGTCAGAAGCTAAGCAGACAAAACGAGCCCTTATTTTCGATTTCGACGGTTTGATCCTAGACACGGAAACTGCCGAGGTGGAAATTTGGCACGATCTCTATGCCCGGGCGGGAGTGAGTTTTGATATGGATGCCTACAAAGAGCTGGTTGGTTCCAGTGGTCACGGCGATTATGACCCTGCTCAGGCTCTGGTTGACCGCGAAGGGGAGACACGCAGCTTTCAAGAGGTCCGTGAGGATTTTCGGCAAATCGCTTACAGGTACGCGGAAGACCAGGAACCGATGGAAGGCGTGGTTGACCTGATCAGCAGCGCCAAAGCGAAAAATTACTTACTGGCGGTTGGTTCCAGCGCGTCGTATAGATGGGTTGGAACGCATCTGAGTCGTCTGGGATTGCTGGAAGAATTTGATGTCATCGTTACCTCTGACGACGTAGAGAGCGCCAAACCCAGTCCTGATATTTTTCTGAAAGTGATCGAAAAACTAGGCATTTCAGCAGACCAGGCTCTGGTTCTTGAAGATTCTCTCAACGGTGTCCTGGCAGCCAACCGCGCCGGCATCCGTGTGATAGCGGTCCCAAACCCCATTACTATCGATCAGGATTTCTCCCTCGCCACGGCGGTTGTGCCCTCTTTGGCGGTTCTGGACCCTGACAAATTCTTTTAAAGTCCTGCATCAGTTGAAAATCGAGGATCGGCGAACACTTCCTGGATAGAAACGCTCCCTGCGAAGTTTGGTTGTATTCCAGATTGACGTGCATGTCCGGGTTGCTTCTGTACTATAATTTAAACACCTGACTGAAAGAGAGGAAGAATATTCTATGGAAATCGATCCTTCCGAATTTTATTTCGGCAATAGCTATGACCTGCAAGCCCAGGCGATCATCCCCGATAAACTCACCTTCTATGATCCTCAAGACTTAACCACCCACGCGGTTATCACTGGTATGACTGGTTCAGGTAAGACCGGTATGGGCATTATCATATTGGAAGAAGCAGCTCTGAAGGGTATTCCAGCCATTCTGATCGACCCCAAAGGCGACCTTACCAACCACCTTTTGCACTTCCCGGACTTTTTACCTTCCGATTTTGCACCCTGGGTGGATGCGGATGCCGCCGCGCGCGAAGGTCAAACGGTCGAAGAGGCAGCGGAGGCTGCGGCCGCTTCCTGGAAGAAAGGCACCGAACGCTCCGGGATCGACAAAGCCCGAATGGAGAAGTTGGCAAATAGCGTTGATTATGTCATCTACACGCCAGGTTCCGATTCCGCTATTCCGATCAGCATTCTCTCTTCACTAAAAGCCCCGGCTATCGCGTGGGAGGATAACAAAGAAATGCTGCGCGAGTCAGTAAGCAGCACCGTAACTGCTCTGCTGGAATTGGTTGGATTCAAGAATATCGACC
>JBBAES010000068.1:0-8016 GCA_041655815.1 Anaerolineaceae bacterium | reverse complement strand
TGTGACCGTCACCGGCATCAAGGAAGATGGCACTGAGATTGTTTTGCTGAAAGACGGCGACTGGCAGATTTAGCCTGGCCGCGCTAGGATCTCCAATCAACAATTAATGTAAGGAGCGGTCAGGCGACCGCTCCATTTTTTTGCACTATTATGGTGAAGGCAGATTCTCTGAATGAGCGCAGCCAGAGATATAACCAAATCTTGAACTCATGATTTGTCCAATCAGGTAAAATTAACTCAATGACTCATCGAAACCAGATCATCCTGAGCAAACTGACCCCACCGGCGCAGCGTAGTTCTGTGCTCGCCAGGCCGAGAGTGGTGCAGCTATTGCGTGATTGTCTCGTTTACCCCGTCACTGTCGTAGTCAGCGAAACAGGATACGGCAAAACCACCTCAGCACTGACCCTGACCCAAAGTCTTGACATCCCGGTTTTCTGGTATACCGTTTCAAGAAACGAGCGCGACCCACGCCTGTTTCTGTCATATCTTTGCACATCCTTTAACCAGGGCAAACAAAAGCTTGGTCAACCTGCCTTGCGCGTCCTGGAGGATAACCAGGCGAATTTCAAGGAATGTCTGATTGTGCTGCTTAACTCGATTTCCATGAACTTGACCCAGGAGGCTCTGCTGGTCCTTGATGATTTCCAGGGAATGCATGACTCCCAGGAAATCCTTGAAATTATGGATTGGTTTATCGAACACCTTCCAGGTAATTTGCACGTACTGATCCTGAGCAGGCTTCCACTGGATTTCCCATCCATGAACAAATGGCAGATCAGGGGAAAACTGCTCAAGCTTGACAAAGAATCGCTCAGGTTTTCAGTCGCTGAAACAGACCAGCTTTATAAGTCCACCTATCAACTGGAACTCGACCAGGAAGACCTTTCGCTGGTACACCGGCTTACTGAAGGTTGGGCAATCGGCCTGCAAGTTGTCTGGCAGTCGATTAAAGCGTTTCCTGAATTAGATTTAAGCAGCCTCTTGCAACAGGAGAGTGAGCCTTCCCGTGTGAATCTGTTCGATTACCTGGCTGAAGAAGTTCTGGATATGCAAACGGAAGAACATAAGAATTTCCTGATTAACACCTCAATTTTGCAATTTCTTGACAGTGATACCTGTGATTTTTTGATGGATACACAGGATAGCGCGAAGATGTTAGGCGAATTGTACAAATCGGGGCTGTTTATCGAACAACTAAAGCCGGACGTACTGCGATATCATCACATATTCAGAGGATTCTTACAAAGCCAACTACATAAGTACCCTGAAAAGACAAAAAATCTGCATCGCAAGGTCGCCAGCTATTATCGCGCCCATCATTACTGGGAACGGGCGATCGCGCACCTGATCTCAGCGGGGGATTTCACCCGTGTGCGTCAGATTTTAGACGATGTAGGCGACAGATTGCTGCAATCAGGCTTGAAACACAGTGTACGTTACTGGATGACACAACTGCCGGAAGAAGAAATGGCGGCTTATCCTTATGGCAACTATTTGCTGGGAGAGGTTGAACGCACTGAAGCGCGTTTCGACCAGGCTCTGGAATCGTACCGTACCGCTCAGCGCTTGTATCAGAGCCAAAACAATGCTTGGGGCATGAGCTTGGCGATGCGCGGGCAAGCCCAGGTTTACCTTGACACGCTCAGACCAATTAATGCCAACCAGTTGTTGGAGAATGCCCTGTCATTGTTGGAACCGGCTGAATACCCGCAAGAGGTGTCAGAATTGTTGACTCAAATTGCGGAAAACCAGGTCAATCAGGGAGCAATGGCTGAGGCAGAGCGGAGCCTGCAAAAAGCACGTGAACTATCCCCCATCAAATCGGAAACGCAATCTTTTATCGAAGCGCGCTTACTTCTGCGAACGGGCAGGTTGGATGAAGGTATCCGCTTGCTCGAAGAACTTGATCCAGGCAAGGTCGAAGACGTGCTGCACCGACCTCAGCGCTTTCACCGCGAAACATCGCTTTTGTTGTCTTTGTTTTATTCTCTCAAAGGTGAACAGGAAATTGCCCGGGATTATGCCAAAGAAGGGCTGCAGGTCTCCAGACAGCTGCAGGCGAGCTACGTGGAAGCCGTGGCAAAAATCCGCCTCGGTCACGCCTTGCAGCTCGACCTTCAACAAGGGCAGGATAGCCACGGTATGCAGCAAATTCAGGATTTGTATGAATATGCCATCCAACATGTGGATATCCTGCGGATCCACGTGGAACCATTGTGGGGTTTGTGCAGATTAGTAGGCTATGCCGGGAGACTGGAAGAAGCCAAAACAATTGCCGACAAAGCCCTGGTCATCGCCGGCAACGCGGGCGATGAGTGGATCGGTCTGCTGGTAAGGATTTCTCTCGGGGCTGCCTTGGCATTGGCTGGTGATTACGAGGCCGCGAGTGATGTTCTCTCGCTGGCAAATTCTCTGGCAGATAAGGTAAACGACAATCTGGCAAAAACTGCATCGCTGATATGGCAATCTTACGCGGCTCAAAAACAGGGTTTCAAGAATTCAGCGATCCTTTTTCTTGAGCAGGCTCTTGGATTGGTTCAGCAGCACGATTACCAGTTCCTTCTCACCCGGGCGAGTTTGTTAGGCTCGGATGACCCTTACACGTTTTATCCACTGCTTCAGTGGGCCAGACAAATGCAGGTCAAACCCGACCTGGTCATGCAGATACTCATTTCAGCATCAGTAGGTGCTGATTATCATCCTGGATACCGCCTGGGGCTAAAACTCCTGGGAGGCTTTGAGGCGCGCAAAGGCAAACATCTGGTAAGCAGTGACCAATGGAAACGTGAGAAAGCCAGGCAAATGCTGCAGGCTCTGGCTCTAAATCGGACCAAGGGCATCAGTAAGGAGCAGCTTGCCATGTATTTCTGGCCAGCCGCGGAGGAACCCACAGCCAACAACAACTTCAAAGTAACCCTCAGCGCGCTTAACCAGGTACTCGAGCCTGAGAGACCACCTAAAGAGAGCCCCTATTTCATTATCCGCAATGGCGATCAATATCAACTTAACCCCCAGGCTCATATCTACCTGGATATTGATGAATTTGAGCGGCTTGCGCGCAGCCATGACCTGATGGATTGGGAAAAAGCCCTGGACCTTTACAAAGGTCGCCTGCTGGATGGTGAGCCACTCCAGGAATACTTTATGTCAGACACACAGTATTACCACCGCCTTTACCTGGACATCCTGGTTAAGCTCATAGATGTCAGCTTGCTGCAGAAGGATTTTGAAAAAGCGCTCGAGCTCAGCAATCGTCTGGTAAGGCAGGAACCACTGCTTGAGGTGGGCTATCTCTTCCAAATGCGCATCTATGCAGACATGGGCAACACTGCTCTGGTGCATAAGGTTTACCAGCAGGCATTAGATGTAAGCCAGGCGGTCTACGGACCAGGCACAGAGCCGGACGAGCTGAAAAATTTGTACTTTAATTTGACGAGATAAAGTCTTGTTTCCAATTTCCCTCAGATCTAAACATAATATACCGACCAAGCCGTACTCTAAAAGAGAAAATTGGCTTTGTAACCCCCAATCTGCATAAGCTCCATACCAATTTTTAAATTGCCTGTTAATTCAATCAAATTTGTAACCGGTTTGTAACCCCAGCTTGATATAAATCAACTTGCATTGAGATTTTAACCTGATTTTGAACATTCCAAGTTTAATTAAAGGAGAAAAGTATGCTGTTGAAGGATAAAGTTTGTATCATCACCGGAGGGGCTGCAGGAATTGGCAAAGCCACTGCAGAAAAGTTTGCCGCTGAAGGCGCTAAGGTAGTCATTTGTGATGTGAATGAAGAGGCTGGCAAAGCTCTGGCAGACAGCCTGGGTAACGATGCTAGTTTTTGGAAAGTCAACGTGGTCGATCGTCAGGAAGTTCAAGCTTGGATTGATGAAGTTATAGAACGCTACGGTCGCATCGATGTCTTGATCAATAACGCCGGCATCACCCGGGACGGTCAGTTTGTCAAGTTTAAAGAAGGCGAAGTGGTCGGTCAGATGGGTGAAGACGCCTTTGACGCGGTTATCGCCGTAAACCTTAAGGGTGTCTTTAACTGCACCCAGGCAGTAGTTCCCTACATGATCAAGCAAGGTGGTGGCGCGATTGTGAGCGCTTCCAGTGTGGTCGGTTTATACGGCAATTTTGGTCAGACAAACTACGCCGCAACCAAGTTCGCGGTTATTGGCATGACCAAAACCTGGGCACGAGAGCTGGGCAAGTACCAGATACGTGTCAACGCTGTGGCGCCTGGCTTTATTCTGACAGAGATGGTGCAGAAGATGCCAGAAAAAGTACTGGATGGCATGGCTGCAGGCACACCCCTGAAACGTTTGGGCACACCAGAAGAAGTCGCAAAGGTGTACGCCTGGCTGGCCAGCGATGAAGCATCTTACATCCACGGAGCTGTCATCAGCGTGGATGGCGGCATCGTTTTGGGTACGTAGTTGAACTTTCTTTAAAATAGAAAATCAACTCATGAAGAAAGGTAAATGATGACTCGTTACGCAAATATTTTGGGCACCGGGATGTGCCTTCCCGAAAATGAAGTTACTAATGAAACTTTTTCTCAATGGATGGGCGAGGTCAGCGAAAAACTGGCTGAAGTAGTATACAAATTTGAAGCCAGCAGCGGAATCAAAACCCGCTTTTATGCCCCAGAAGATTGGGCGACCTCAGACCTGGCTGTTGAGGCCGGAAAAGCAGCCATCGCTGCCGCGGGCATTACGCCTGAAGAGGTTGACCTGGTCATTGTCGGCACTGACAGCCCGGATTACATTACCCCGGCTACCTCTGTCGTTACTCAATACAAACTGGGCGCGGTCAATGCAGGAACCTGGGATGTTGGCTGTGCCTGCGCTTCTTTTCCGACTGCGCTGGCGCAGGCTGCCGGTCTGATAGCTACCAACCCGCATCTGAAGTATATCCTCGTAATCGGTGCGTACATGATGCACAAACTTTCAGACTATAAGCACGACGTCATGGCTTTTTTCTACGGCGATGGCGCTGGTGCTGCTATTGTAGGTGCCACAGATAAACCCGGCTACGTTTCCTGCTCGATCAAAGCAGATGGCTCTTATTACAAACATTGGGGCATTTATTCCGGCGGTACCTTTGAACCTGCCACGGTTGAGAGCGTTGAAGCTGGGCGTACCAAGGTCAAATTGATCACACCGTTCCCACCGACAGTCAACCTTGAAGGCTGGCCGGCTCGTGTGCGGGAATGCGCAGCCAACGGTGGTTTTGAAGTGAGCGATATTGATCACATCATCTTCACCCAGGTAAATTTGAACAGCATCAAAACTGTCATGGAGGATTTGGGTCTGCCCGTAGAGAAAGCGCATCATGTTATGGATAAGTGGGGCTACATGGGCTCGGCATGTCTGCCGGTCGCATTCCACGATGCAATCCAACTGGGCAAGATCAAATCGGGTATGCGCGTAGTATTCTGTGGCTCCGGGGTTGGATACAACCAGGCCGCCACCTGTTTTATTATGCCTTAACGGGGCCGAATCGATGAGATGGCAAGAGGAATATAAAAGCAAACTAATAAGCATGACCGAAGCGATCAACATGGTCGAATCGGGCATGACGCTTTCAATCGGCATTGCGGCTTCAGAGCCAGTGGGTATGCTTGAGGAACTGGCCAGGCAAGCTGAGCGTTTTGAAAACGTCACTACCTGGACCTGTCTGCCAATGCGCGCTTACGACATTTTCATGAAACCGGAGATGGAAGGCCACATTTTCAACGAAAATTGGTTTTACGGCGCACCGGACCGAGCTGTACATGCTGAAGGGCGCGTTTCATACACACCTAACAACCTGCATAAAGCCGGCCCTGATAAACTGATAGGCTCTGGTGGGCACGTGGACATGATGTTGGGTGTTTGCACGCCGCCTAACGCTGAAGGGCTAGTCTCTCTCTCGATGGGTGCGGTGGTTGAACGCGATATGATCGACGCAGCAGACATAGTAATCCTGGAAGTTAACCGCAATCTTCCCTGGACCGATGGCGATGTTGTTATCCCGCTTTCAATGGTTGATCATTTCGTGGAATTCGACAGTCCTCTGGTGCAAGTGCCGACGGCAGCGCCAAACGAGATCGATGAACTCATCGGTCATAATGTGGCGGATTTTATCGAAGATGGCTGCACAGTTCAGCTTGGCATAGGCGGAATGCCTAACGCCGTAGCTGATTTTATTTCGGACCGAAGAAACCTGGGCATCCACTCCGAGCTTTTGGTGGATGGAGTGTATAAGCTTTGGAAATCGGGCGCTGCCGATAACAGCCGCAAAACCCTGCACCCGGGCAAGTTTGTGGCTACTTTTGCCATCGGCACCCAACCGCTATACGATTTTATGAATGACAGCCCGGATGTGCTTCTGCTGCGCGGCAGTTATGTCAATAATCCTTATGTCATCGCTAAAAATTACCGCATGATCAGTATCAACACTGCTCTGCAGGTGGATGTTTTAGGGCAGGTCTGCTCGCAGTCATTGGGAACACGTCAATTTAGTGGAACCGGCGGTCAACTGGACACCCATCGCGGGGCACAAATGTCTGAAGGCGGCAAGGGTATCATCGCTCTGCGTTCAACGGCCAAGAGTGGAACGATTTCGACCATTGTTCCTACTCTGGCACCCGGCGCCGGCGTGACAGTGCCCAGCCAGGATGTCGACACGATTGTGACTGAGTATGGCAGCGCGCAATTACGCGGCCTTTCAGTCAAAAAGCGCATGGAAGCCCTGATCAATATAGCTCACCCTGATTTCAGGGAATCTATCCGTGAAGAATCTCACCGATTGGGAATTGTCCCGGATAAGCGCTTCTTTTAAAGGAGAGAAGATGGAACAAGAAGTCTTAGGTAAATGGACACAGATAGAAGGGCAACCCTATCCGGGCTTGTATTTCCTTTTCCATGATGACGGTACCTTTGAAGCCCGCTATGACGAATTAGGCATCGTTTCCAGCGGAACCTGGCAAGCCGGGGAAGGTAAGATCGACATGGATCAGAAAAAGCACACCTTCGGATTGGTTGGTAAATATGAAGGGTTGTACGAAGTCGAGGGCGATATGCTGCGCATGAATTTGGTGGCGGCCGGCGAACATGAGCGTCCAACCGATTTGGAAAATTCGGTACTTTACCGAAAAGAGACGGCGTAGAAAGCATGGCGAAAAAGTTATCTCGCGGCGTAGCAATTGTTGGTGTTGGCATGAGCAAATTCGGGGCTTTCCCCGATAAGACTTCGCGTGACCTTTTCGTT
This sequence comes from Anaerolineaceae bacterium, assembly GCA_041655815.1. Classification (GTDB taxonomy): domain Bacteria; phylum Chloroflexota; class Anaerolineae; order Anaerolineales; family Anaerolineaceae; genus Mesolinea. The sequence goes on along the minus strand of JBBAES010000068.1, from coordinate 753 downwards.
GAAGCTTATCAGGAGCTCAAGCAAAGTGTTCAAAAAGGCTTTGAGCCCCAGGACATTGAAGCATTCTACATGGGTAACTTTTCTTCAGACCACTTCGAGAATCAAGGTCATCTGGCACCGATTGTGGCAAGCTGGGTTGGTCTGTCTCCTGTAGAGAGTACCCGAATCGAGGATGCTTGCGCTAGTGGGGGCGTTGCGCTTCGGCTAGGGCTTTTGGCAATCGCTTCCGGAGCAGTAGATGTCGTTCTGGTGGGTGGTCTGGAAAAAATGACCGACCTGCCTGGGGCGAAAGTCACCGATGCTTTGGCTCTGGCGGCAGACTCAATGTTTGAAGTTCCAGCTGGTTTTACTTTTCCGGGTTTTTATGCTGCCATGGCAACCGCTTATATCGATCAATACCAGGCCGACCCGGATGCGCTTTTGCGTGTAGGTATCAAGAATCATCAGAACGGTGCCCTCAACGAGAAAGCACAGTTTAATCAATCCATTCCTGAGGTTATGGAGAAGAAAAAGAGCAAAGCTGAGCAAAAGGGTCTGCCGGTCCCCGAATGGGAGGACGAGATGGCTTTTATGAAAGACCCAAAAGCCAATCCTATGATTGCCTGGCCTTTGCGTTTGTTCGATTGTTCACCGGTCTCTGATGGGGCTGCAGCCGTTTTGCTGGTCAGTGAAGAGCTGGCTGCAAAGTATACTGACACACCGATTTTTGTGATCGGTTCCGGACAGGCCAGTGATGGCGCCCTGGCAGAGCGT
>JBBAES010000067.1:0-8061 GCA_041655815.1 Anaerolineaceae bacterium | reverse complement strand
AGGGGCTTTAATAGCGACGACATTCAGGACGCCGCGGATCTTGTTGAGAACCAGTGCTGCGATGGCCTCACCGTCAACATCTTCAGCGATGATAACGATATCGCGTTTGCCTACCTGGACCATCTTTTCCAGCAAAGGAACGATGTCATTTGCTGCTGAGATTTTCTTGTCATAGATCAAGATGTAGGGTTCAGCGATATCAGCAACCATGTGTTCGGTATCAGTGACAAAATAGGGGCTGATATAGCCGCGGTCAAACTGCATACCTTCAACATATTCGGTCTCGAATTCGAGTGCTTTGGATTCTTCTACGGTGACAACGCCGTCTTTGCCGACTTTGTCCATCACATCGGCAATCAGGGAGCCAATTTGCTCATCCTGGGCAGAGATTGTGGCAACGTTGCCGATCTCAGCCTTGGTGGTGATGTCGATAGCCTGATCGTGAATGGCATCAGAAACGACCTTGGCGGCCGATTCAATACCGCGCTTGAGCAGCATCGGGTTCGCGCCTGCAGCCAGGTTCTTCAAGCCTTCGCTGACGATAGCGTGTGCCAGAACAGTGGAGGTCGTAGTGCCGTCGCCGGCAATGTCGTTGGTTTTGGTGGCTGCTTCTTTTAGAAGCTGGGCACCCATATTCTCAAAGGGATCTTCGAGTTCGATTTCTTTTGCTACGGTCACACCGTCGTGCGTGATGGTGGGAGAACCGTATTTACGGTCTAAAGCGACATTGCGACCCTTAGGGCCGAGTGTGGTTGCAACAGCGTTCATTACCGCGTCAACGCCATTCTTTAAATAACGACGTGCTTCTTCTCCAAAAACTAATTGTTTTGCCATATTATTTCTCCTTGATTTCGTTAGTGTTGATTAAAGAATCGCGAGGATATCGCTCTCGCGCATGATTAACAACTTCTTGCTATCATATTTAATTTCCGTGCCGGAATACTTTGCAAAAAGAACCAGATCGCCGACTTCGACGTCCATCTTGATACGATTACCGTCTTCGTCACGATCACCCGGGCCAACTGCCAGGATAGTGCCCTTTTGAGGTTTTTCTTTAGCGGTTTCGGGTAGAACGATTCCACCAGCGGTGATATCTTCCTGCTCGATGGGTTCGATTACCACACGGCTTCCTAAAGGTTTCATAGAAATTGTCATTTTTTCTCCTCCGATTTTATATTGCGAAAATTTAGCACTCTAATCATGCGAGTGCCAATTAAAATGATACGCCCCCATCGAGTAGAAGTCAAGAGTTCCGTATAATTTCTTACAAATTTTTTATATCAAGGGCTGGTAGGCGTCAGGGTGGGGATTGCCATGGGGGTTTCGGTGGGAACCGGTGTAGGCGTACCCATTGGCGTGGAGGTAGGCAGCTCGGTTGGCAATGCTTCATCAGGATTTATGCGGCAGATATTTTCGCTGGCTCTGACAATTTTCATAACTTCTTCATTATCGCTAAATTGTTCGCGGATTTTCTGAAAGACAATAGCAGCTTCAGTGCAGTTATCGTCGATACCGGGTCGATGCAGACCCGCCAGCGCAGAACCATAGATGTAATAGTAAAGAACGGTTGTATTGGTCAAGGGCAAGCCCGAGATGACAATGTCGCTTTCACAGGGGTCTTCTTCTCTTGCCTCACAGGATTGCTCGGCGTCACAGCCCATTACCGAGCAGCGCAGCATCTGGATGGAACCTTCATAGTTACGCGCCCGATAATATATCACGCCCACCTGACCGTAGGTATCTGGGTTGTAGGGGTTGATCTCCAGCGCCCGGTAAGCATTACGTGAGGCTGCCATAGCCTCACCCATGCGGATATAGGTATTGGCGATCGCCATATAGGGGATGGGGTCGTCGATGCCGAGCTGGTTGTTGAGACCAGCAGCCTTAGCAAAATATTCGAGGGCAATCTCGTATCTGGATTCATCATACTGACCCAGGTAGCGGTAGAGCACGCCGATGCGGTTGTACAAGAAGGTCAGGTTTGGGGCAAGATCGGAAGCCTGCCTGTACCAATCAATCGCCAGATTGTATTCACGGAACATCTCATAGATATAGGCCTGGATGCGGCAGACGTCCATCAGCGATTCACCGTAGCCGGTCCTTGCCTGTGAAATATAGTCGTTGGCCTGTTCGTACTTAAATTGATCCATCAGGATCTCGGCATAATATGCCTTGGCGAGCAGGTTGTTATTGTCCAGCTGGATGGCGATCAGGGCTTCCGACTCTGCCTGGTTGCGGTATTCCTCTTTTTCAGCCGCCGGCAGGTTGGAGTTAGACAAACTGCTGAGCACATTGGCGCGGACACCCAATACTTCCGAATTGTTCGGTTGATCGGCTTTGGCGATATCGATTACTTCGAGCGCCCGATTAAGGCGATCCAGCCGCTCCTGGTCGGTGGTCATTGTGTAAGAGGAGTAGATCATGATGGTTGCCAGGTTGGCGCGGACGTGGCTGTTGTCGGGCTCAAGAACCAGCGCCCGTTGGTAAGACTGGATTGCTTTCTCCAGGCTGCCAGCCTGGAAATGGGTATCGCCCTCGATTACAAAGGAATTCACCGTCCGGGTGGGTGTGGGTGTGGGGATGAAGGGCGGCCAGATTTCGCCCTGCGCAAACGCGCGCACGACCGCCACCAGGGCAACCACAACCAGTAATATCGCCATGACAAAGTAGGGGTTGGAAGAGCCGCGGGGGTTGCGGAAAAGGTTCTTGCGCTCGTCGATGAACATGGTTAGGGCTGTGGGGTCGCGGTTGGTCCCGTCACGTTGGTGGGGGTAGGCGCCGGCGTCGCTGTTGGCGGATTGAGTAGATTTTCTTCGCAGATCTTTAGAATCTCATTGGCGTTAAAGACCGCGTTATCGTTATCTGCCACGGTCGAGAGCAGCGCGTTGGCAATGGTGACAGCGCCAGTGCAGCGGTTGATTTTGGCCATAGCCAGGCCATAGCGGCTGTACGTTTCGATTGTGGTTAGATCATAAGACAGCGGGATGCCCTCCACCGCGACGCCGTCTTCGTTCGTGCCGCCCCTGACAGCCAGTTCAAGGTAATTGGTTGCCCGGTTAAATTCACCTTTGCGATAATAGAGCGTCCCCAGGTTGGCGTAGAGGCTGGGGTCGTCCGGTCCGTCGCGCAGGGCGGCGTTGCCATATTGGATGCCCTTCTCCCATTCGCCCAGCATGCCGTAAATGCGTGAAATAAAAAGATTAGGGGTTGGGTCGGTCGGATTGAGGGAGTAAGCCTTGGTGAAGTTGAAAACCGCCTGGTCGAGCTGATCAGTGTTGATCTGGTTGCGTCCCAAAGCCATGTACACGCGGGCAATATGGGGGTTGAGCCCGACCGCGATCTCCAGTTCTTCGACAGCCTCTTCGTAGTTGCTGGTGATTTCGAGAACGTAACCGCGCGCCCAGTGGGCTTCCAGCAGGTTTGGTTCCAGCGCCACGGCGGTGCGGGATTCTTCGATGGCTTTGTCCATCGTGCCCAGTTCGTCCATGCCAGCCTCAACGCGCAGCGCTAGAATGTAGGCATAGGCGGCATGCGCCAGACCAGAGTTCATGTTCAGTTCGATTGCCTTCTGCGCGTCCACCTCTCCAGACAGGTAATCCCGCTGGAAGCCTTTGGCCCAGCCCAGCAGTGCGTAGGCGTCTGAAGCGCTGTTGTCCAGCAGAATCGCGTTTTGGGCGTTGACCTGCGCCTGGGCAAGTTGGTTGGTGTAAATTTGAAGGCGCGCGATCTTGAGGTAATTCTGTACGTTTTGCGGGTCGACATTGATAGCGCCCTGGTAAGCCTCGGCAGCCTGGAAGTATTTACCTTCAGCTGCCAGCGTGTCAGCCTCTTCAACGTAAGAGGCAGGTTCGCGCGTAGGCGTGGGGGTAGGCACGAAAGGCGGGTCCATCACCGGCACCACCACAAGATTGAAATACAGTAAAAGCCCAATCCCAACCACGAGAAAGAAAATCAGCAAGCCGTTAGGCTTGTGACGCTTCTTGTTGAGAGAGAGCCTGCTTCCTTTAAGATACATGGTTTCATATTATCACTGTTTTAAATCAGGCGTCAAATAACCTGACCGACCAGCCAACGGCTAGCCGCCACTCTCCTGAGAGCAACTTCAGACCACAGGGTTTTCTTTTCTGGCACTTGTTTTCGGTAGGGCGGAATGAGACCGAGATGGGATTTCGGCATTCGGGCAAACCTTACCAGGCTTACCTCCGCCACAAAGTTCACTTGCCTCACTCAAACTGGTTTGACCAACCCTCCATTCCCCAATTCATTAAACAGGTCAAAAAGCGCATTGCGCTTGCCCAAATAGGCTCCATCGTCTAAAATTTGACCATGCGATTTGACATTTTCAGTCTTTTCCCGGAAGTCTTTCAGCCTTACCTCGATATCAGCATCCTCAAGCGCGCCATTGCCAACCAACTCATTGAAGTTCACACTCACAATATCCGCGACTGGGCGACCGACAAACACCACACCACCGATGACACCCCCTACGGTGGCGGCGGCGGGATGGTCATGAAACCGGAACCCATCTTTGCGGCAGTAGAAGACGTTCTGGGGGCGCCGCCGGCCTGCCCGGTGATCATGCTTTCTCCCCAGGGAGAACTTTTCAACCAGCAGATCGCGCGAGAGCTTGCCAGTCACGACCGGCTGGCCTTATTGTGCGGGCGGTATGAGGGCTTCGATGAGCGCGTCCGGGAACATCTGGCCACTCACGTTATCAGCATCGGTGATTACGTTTTGACTGGTGGTGAATTGCCCGCCCTGATCGTAATGGATGCGGTTGCCCGCCTTCAGCCCGGCGTTTTAGGCGACAGTGAAGCCACAGATGACGATTCCTTCTCGCAAGAGGGCTTGTTAGAGTACCCACAATGGACCAAGCCGACACAGTTTCGCGGCTGGGGTGTGCCCGAGGTGATGCAGCAGGGCAACCTGGGCGAGCAATTAAAGTGGAAGAGACAACAAGCGCTGCTCCGCACGCTGAAGTGGCGGCCAGACCTGCTTGAAAAAGCCGCGCTAAGCGAGCAGGATCGCAACTTCATTCAACAGTATATCGAAGAAAAAAACTGGTCTTCTGAATAATGGCTACTGTTACTAACTCACCCGTTTTGCAAAACAATCAGCCCATCTTTAGCCTGGTCGCCAGGTCTCATTTCAGGATTTTCAGCCCCACTTCAAAGCAGGGGCTGCTGTCTTTAACCCATCCGGATAATCATTCTTTTTTTGTCGTTAGGTTCAGCTCTTTATCAAAACAAATTTAAAGGTGGAGGAATTATGATCGAAGAAGAAAAGTTTAATTACGGCAAGTTGTTCTTAATTGGTTTTGGTTTTTTCGGTGTCAGCGTGTTGTGGAGCCTTTACAACACCTATGTTCCCATCCTGCTGGAAAAGAAGTTTGCACTGGACTCAGCCCAGATTGGCTTCTTTATGTCCCTGGATAATATCGCGGCGCTCTTTATTCAGCCGCCAGTCGGCGCATGGTCGGATCGATTACGCACCAAGCTGGGCAGACGCCTGCCCTTCATTCTTATAGGTGCTCCCATCGCCGCCGTGGCCTTTGGTCTGGTTCCACTGGCGACTTCTCTGCCATTATTCCTTGCCTGCACTGTCACGACAATTCTCGCGATGGCCTTCTGGCGCACCCCGGTGGTTGCTCTAATGCCCGATGTGACCCCATCCAGGCTGCGCTCGCAAGCTAATGGCATCATCAACTTCATGGGTGGCCTGGGGCTGGTCCTGGGCACCTCCATCGGAGCGGTTCTCGTCAAACAGAATCAGGCTTTTCCGTTCTGGTTCGGCTCTTTCCTCGTTTTGGTATCAGCCGCGTTGGTGCTGATCTTCGTGCGCGAACCAAAAGTTTATGATGAAAGTCCTAATGCAGAAAAACCCGATCTATTGAAGAGCTTAAAGGAGCTTTTTACCGGCAAACATGGCGATGCCCTGCGCATCTTCCTTGCCATTTTCGCCTGGTTTGTTGCTTACAACGCCATCGAAGCTTTTCTTTCCCTCTATGGTATCAACTACCTGGGTTTTGATGAATCTGGCGCCGGAAGGCTGATCACCAGTGTCGGCGCATCCTTCCTGCTCTTTGCTATCCCGGCAGGCTTTATCGGTGCTAAGCTGGGAAGGAAGAAAACTATCAGTATTGGTCTGTTGATCATGATATTGGTACTCTTGAGCGTCTATTTCCTTCCCAAAGAAGTGCTGATCCAGGAGTATGGCAAGGTGCCTCTTTTGGGTAATGTTATGAACCTGACGTTCCTCTTGCTCCTGGCTGGTATCGGCTGGGCGTGCATTAATATCAATTCTTTGCCGGTGGTTGTGGATCTTACCGACCCTGTTCACATTGGCACTTTTACTGGTCTGTATTACCTCTTTTCCACCCTAGCCGCAATCGCAGGGCCGAACATCAACGGCTGGATCATCAGGCTGACCGGCAACAATTATTCCTCTATCTTCATCATCGGACCGATCTTTATGGTCGCCGCGCTGATTTCGGTACTTGGGATGAAATCGGGTGAAGCCAAACTGGAAACGGAGAAATCAACAGGAAGTTAAGAGGACAATTGGCTTCTTGCGAAAACAATGTCATTACTTTATACTTAACAGACAAATCTTATCCGCAGAACGCGGAGATGTAGTTATGAAGAGGAGAAAATTCATGCGTAAAAAGTTAGTATTAATTGTTTCCCTGCTATTGGTCGCTTCAATCGGCCTGGCTGCCTGCCAACAGACGACCGCCCCCGAAAAAGTCAAGGTCTGTCAGATCACCGATACCGGTGGCATTGACGACAAATCCTTCAATGAAACCGCCTGGAACGGAATCGTTCTCGCCCAGGAGCAATTGGGCGTTGAAGGTAAGTATCTCGAGTCCAAAGAAGTCGCGGACTACGAAAAGTTCCTGAATGCATTTCTTGAAGAAGAATGCGACCTGATTATCACTGTTGGTTTCCTGATTGGTGACGCCACCATGGCCGCCGCTGAAGCCAACCCCGACGCCAAATACTCGATCGTTGACTATAACTACGACCCCGCGGTTGCCAATATTGTCGGTCAGATCTTCGATACCGACGAAGCCGGTGTTCTGGCTGGTTACCTCGCTGCTGGCGTTACCAAGACCGGCATTGTGGGTACCTTCGGTGGTCTGCCCATCCCCACCGTCACCATCTTCATGGATGGTTTCGTCAAGGGTGTCAACATGTACAACGAAGCCAAAGGCACTGATGTGAAAGTCCTCGGTTGGGATGTTGATGCTCAGACCGGTTTGTTCAGCAACTCATTCGATGATCAGCAAAAGGGTAATGAACTCGCCAAGTCCCTGATGGACGAAGGCGCTGACATCATTATGCCCGTTGCCGGCCCCGTTGGTTTGGGCGCTGCAGCTGCTATCAAAGAACGCGGTAATGCCTACCTGATTGGTGTGGACTCTGACTGGGCTCTGACCAGCCCCGAGTATGCCGACATCACCCTCACTTCCGTGATGAAAATGATGGACGCAACTACCTTACAGGTAATTCAATCCGTGATTGACGGCACCTTTGTTGGCGGCGACGTAGTTGGTACGCTTGCCAATGGCGGCGTCGATATCGCCCCCTATCACGACCTCGCAGGTATGGTTCCCGCTGAGCTCACCGCCGAAATCGAACAGCTCAAAGCTGACATCATTTCTGGTGCAGTAAGCCTGGACTAAGCCCTATCTTTACAGACAAAAGGCTGGGAATTTCCCAGCCTTTTTTTAATGGATTGCGTGGTAAGATAGTTAAAATCATTCTGTAAGGGAACGAAATCATATGGCTCCAATTCTTGAATTGAAGGGCATCACCAAACGATTCCCGGGGGTATTAGCCAACGATCATATCGACCTGACACTCCACAAAGGTGAAATTCTGGCTTTGTTGGGTGAGAATGGCGCTGGCAAATCCACCCTGATGAACATCCTCTACGGTTTATACCAGCCGGACGAAGGAGAAATCTTCGTCAACGGCGAGAAGGTTGTGATCAACTCACCCACCGATGCCATCGACCAGGGCATTGGGATGGTTCACCAACATTTCATGCTGATCCCCG
>JBBAES010000066.1:0-8084 GCA_041655815.1 Anaerolineaceae bacterium | reverse complement strand
TTCTACGCCACCAGAAACAAGGAACAAGTTGTTCTTTGGCTGCGAGGGCGTTTCAATCAGTCGAAGTTAATGGTTAACAAGGTCATCCCTGCTTTGGAACAACTCCTGACCGGGTTTCAGTTTTTTGTTAAACCTGGTCGTTTTGCGCTGGCCTATTTGATTTTGGCAATCAGCTGGTCTTTCTCGATGATTGAGTTTTTAATTTTACAGAGAGCGATTTTGAAGACGTCTGAATGGTGGTGGCCAATGGTGGTAATTCCAGCCAGCGCCTTCATAAACGCGCTGCCCGCTGCCCCCGGTGGGCTGGGTGTCTTTGAGGCGGGAACGGTAGGAGCCTACGCGCTTGTGGGGGTTGATAAAGCACCGGCCTTCGCGATGGCTTTGGTTGTTCACCTTGTGCAAATCGTGATTCCTGCTGTACTGGGCGTGATCGCATTACTAAAAACAGGGCAAAGTCTAAGCTCTATGGTCGATATGGCCACTAACATCCAACTCAGGAAGGAGCTGTAACCATGAGAATCCTGATTTCCTCAACCTATTTTTACCCTTACAGTTCGGGCCTCTCAGTCTACGCCTTGCGGTTGGCGGAGGGACTGGCGGAGCGCGGACATGAAGTGGTGGTGCTGACTTCGCAGTACCAAAAAGATTTGGACGAGCTTGAACCTTACGGAAAATTCCAGATCGCGCGCGTACCTGTGGCAACAAAGCTTTCCAAAGGCGTACTGATGCCAACGCTGCATAAAATTGGCCGACAGTGGATCGCCTGGGCTGATGTGGTCAATCTTCACCTGCCTCAATTTGAGAGCGTGTTTCTCAGCCAGATTGCCAAAGAGTTCAAAAAGCCAGTCCTGGTAACTTACCATTGTGACCTGGTTATGGGCGCTGGATGGCTCGATCGCTTGGCTGGGTTGGTTACGACCGCGATAAGTAGAAAAGTAGTCCGGGATGCTAACCTGATCGTCCAGAATTCCTTGGATTACGCCGAAAACTCACCTGTATTGAGTCTGCATCTCGAAAAGGTTTTTGAGGTTCCCACACCAGTCAAGGTAAGGCCTGTTTCGAAAGAACGAGTTGAGGCCTTCAGGCAAAAATTTGGTTTAAAGAATGGTGAAAAAGTAATTGGACTGGCTGGCAGAGTTGCCACAGAAAAAGGCTATGAATACCTCGCCATGGCTCTGCCCGGCATTTTGCAAACTTTCCCGCAGGCAAGGGTGCTGCATGCCGGTGCCTGGAAATCGGTTATAGGAGAACAAAACTACCAATCCCAGGTAGAGCGGCAGATTGAACCCTTCGGGAAAAAGTGGCAGTCTTTGGGATATCTGAGCGATGAGGACTTTGAGGCTTTCTTTGGGGCTTGTGATGTACTGGTATTTTCAAGCTTGAACGCCACCGAATCTTATGGAATTGTTCAGATTGAAGCGATGACGCAAGGAACACCGGTGGTTGCCTCAGATTTACCGGGAGTCAGGCAGCCAGTAACCCAAACAGGTTTGGGGAAGATTATTCCAATTCGAGATCCGGATGCCATCAGGCGGGCAGTTGTTGAAATTCTGACAAAAGGTGAGAAATATCGCGTAATTCCCACAGAATTCCTGGAAAAATTCCAGCAAGAGGCTGTAGCGCTTCGTTATGAAGAACTGTTGGGTTTGTTGGTGAGCCATGACTGAACTTAGCCGAAACGACATTGAACGTATCTGCGAACAACAGCTATTTCATTTGCCCTATTTCAGGGGTATGCTGCGGGCGGTTGAACAAAGCTTCTACGAACAGCAAGAGATGGAAGAGCCAATCTATGACCTGGGTGCCGGCGATGGACACTTCGCCTGGGCATTGTTTAGGGATGAAAAAGTGATCGGCATGGACCCATGGTGGCAGCCATTGGTTGAAGCAAAAGCGAGAGAAGTATATCCACTTCTGGTGCAAGCGGAAGGCGCCAGTGCGCCGATTGAGAGCGCCAGCTGCGGCAGCGCGATCAGCAACTCTGTGTTGGAGCACATCCCTGAAGTACAGCCGGTCTTGTATGAGGTCGGGCGAGTGTTGAAACCAGGTGGAAAGTTCTTTTTCGCGGTTCCAAACCGCAGGTTTGTAACCGACTTATGGGGTATTAAAATCTTGGGTTACCTCGGCTTGAGAGGCGTTGGCATGGCTTACTCACGGTTTTTTAACAAGATATCCCGACATATCAACCTCGATCCACCTGAGGTATGGGTGGATCGCTTGCAGAAGGCGGGTTTTGACCAGGTGGAATACTGGCATTATTTCCCGGTCAGCGCCTTGCACAAACTTGAACGCGGTCACGTAGCCGGACTGCCAAACCTGCTATGGAAAAAACTTTTTGGAAAGTGGGTTTTATTCAAGAGCCGTAAAAATCCTTTTCTCCACTTTGATGAAATTGCGCGCTTAGTGGCAGATCCGTACGACCAAGAAGGAACCTGCACTTTTTACATTGCCAGGAGGAAAGCGTGAGAGTGATTCGGAAATATTCATATTATCTCTGGTCGATAATTGAGCTAATGACTGGCGTCAAAAATTGGAAAGTATTATTTCAAATCTTCCTCGGAAAGCCTTTTGTGGGCGTGAAATGGCTGGAATTGCGGCGCGATAACCTTAAAATCGGAGTTGGCAGCAAGATGGAAGCCTGGTCTGTAAAAGAAACCCTGATCGACCAGTTCTATACCAGGCTGGGGACCGAGATACAAAGCGATTGGGTGGTGGTGGATATCGGCGCAGCCATTGGAGAGTTCACCATAGAAGCGGCTTTGAAACTGACCACTGGCATTGTGCATGCTTTTGAACCCAATCCGGGAAGCCTTAATATCTTGCGGCAGAACCTGCGCGCCAATAATATAAACCGAGTTGAGACATACAACCTGGGTGTATGGAAAGAAGAAGGCGAGATTCCGCTCCATTTTCTCAATAACGAACCCCTTCAGGCTGTTAGCGGGAACGCTCAATCGGCTGAAGCGCGCGCGATCAAAGAGACCAGTATTCCAGTCATTACCCTTGAACAACTGATAAATGAAAAAGTAGGTGGAAAAATTGACCTTTTAAAGCTCGACTGTGAAGGAGCGGAGTATGAGATCCTGATGAATCAGGACGCGATGCTTTTCGATATGATCGACCGCATCATCATGGAGTACCATGACCTCGATGCGCGGCTCTGCCACCAGGAATTAATCAGACAGATGATCCAGTTTGGGTACCGGGTCAGGAAATATGAAAATTTGGTTCATGCGGACCTGGGATACTTGTTTTTCGAGAAAGACCCCGCGGCAAACTCCTGAGAAGAGACTAAAATTAGTTCATGGACCAAGACCAAATGACCCTGGAGCATGACCCAACTGTACTGGAAGCGCTTCAGCGCTATTTCAGCAAACCTGGTGAAGATAGCCATCCCGTTGAGGCTGGAAGTATTAACCTGCCACACTCAACTGACAGCAAACTTCTCCCGGCTGCATTGCTTTGCTTCTTGCTGGGTCAATTCCTGATCGAATTTCTGAGACAAGCTTTGGGAGTGTTGGGGCTAGGGCTAGTAGTGGCAGGATTTATCCTGGCACTTACCGCCTTCCTGCGCCAGGAGAAAGCTCCATATGAAAACCCAAGGAAGGAATCCGCTCAGTTCCAGGTCAACCAGGTTGGCGTGCGGATGGTCTGGATTTTGGCCGCATTTGTTATGGCGGTCACAGCAAGCTTGTTTTACCGACAGGGAAGCCTGAGTATGATGGCCGGGTTACTCTGGCTGGCAAGCATCTTTGCCATTGTAAGGGCCTTCTTTCAGGCAGACCGATTTCACTGGTCGGATTTCAAATCTGTCTTTCGAAGTTTTATGTCAAGCCCGAGAAAGTGGATCGTATATGGGATTTTGATTGCAGTTGTGCTGATTTTTCAACTGGGAAGGCTTGAACAGGTGCCTCCTGAAATTATCAGTTCCCAGGTGGAAGGTTATTACACTGTTGACGGCATTTTGAACGGGGATAGAGGTTTGTGGTTCCCTCGAAATGTTGTCGGTGAACCACTCAGTTATTATTGGGCAGCTTTGGTCAATGTTTTTAGGGCAAGCCCTCTCAGCTTTGCGAGCCTGAAATTAGCCTATGGACTGGCGGGATTGGTCGCTGTAATTTATATGTTCAAGCTTGGCAAACGGTTGTTTGACGAAAAGACTGGCTATATCAGCGCCTTACTGTTAGGAGTCAGCTTTTGGTCAATCCTCCAGCAGAGGGCGGTTTTAGGCTATGGTCTGGTGCTTCCTATTATGCTGCCGGCACTCTACTATTTATTTAAATCACTGCAGGATGACGATCTGAATTCTTTGCTCATCGCCTCGGCGCTGACCGCAATGGGACTGCTGACTAACAAAATTTTCATTGTACTGGTAATCGCCAACCTGATCATTAGCATTTTGTATGCCAACCGTAAGGAAGGTGATGAGGCTGGAATAACCTTGCCGTTGCGCATAGGTATAAGCTTATTAACAGGCTCTGTAGTAGTTTTACCGCTGATTTTTGTAATCGCGTTAAACCCAGCAAGTTGGATAGCACCCATTATCGACCAGCTTTCTGCTCCAAATGGTTCGGGTCTTATTGGAGCGCTGATTACGTTTTTCAGAAATCTTTTTTCCGCATTGGGAATGGTGAATTGGTCCAACCGCAGTAGCTGGGTAGACGGCATAGGCGGCCGGGGGGCCTTGGATTGGGTAAGCGCAGCGTTCTTCTTGTTTGGACTATGCGTCACGCTGTTGCATGACCTTCGCAGTGACTGCAAGCAAGCACTTTCACTTGTTTTCTTGTTTGTAATTATGTTGGTTCCATCCGCGCTTTCGATCGCGCAGCCGATGGAAAACCCCTCCTTAAGCCGGGCGCTGGGGGCTGCCATACCTGCTATTTTAATCGCGGGTAGAGGGTTCGGTTTTGCCGCTGAAAGGCTTGCGTCTGTGGGGAAAGAGAATTTTTGGATCCGACGGGTGGTTTTCATTGCCATTTTTGGTTTGGTGATCGTCCTCAATAACTTCAGCCTGATTAACAGCACCTATACACGTAATTACCAGGCTTCGGCATGGAATGCCACCGAGATGGCCGAGGTTATTCGCAATTATGATACCGGAAAAGCTGGTAACAGCCAGGCGTATGTGGTGGGTTTTCCACATTGGGTCGACGCGCGTTCTGTTGCCATAACCATGGGTCAGCCAGAAAGCAACCTATCTATCCTGCCCCAGGATCTAGGCAACACGGTTGAACCGCAAATCTCCAAGATTTTTCTTCTACACCTGTCTGACACGGAAAGTCTGGGTCAGTTACAATCCCTCTATCCTGGTGGGGTTGCGACGACATACCAAAGCCTTCACCCGGATAAAAACTTTATTATTTACCTTGTGAGCCAGTGATTTTTATGGAAAAGGGAACCCAGCAGAAAGGTCTGCTCACCAAAACAAGCACCCGAGCATTGATTACAGTTTTTTTGCTTGCAATAATCCTGATAACGGGCGGTTATTTTCGTTTCTTAAATCTCAACTGGGATGAGAGTTATCATCTGCATCCGGATGAGCGCTACCTCTCGATGGTTTTGAACAGCCTTCAGCCGGTCGAAAACGCACGCGAATATTTTGACACCCAGAATTCATCGTTGAACCCCAACAATCATGGCTTTACATTTTTTGTTTACGGTACCTTTCCCTTGTTTTTGATCCGCTACGTCGGAGAGTGGATTGGTCAGGTCGGATACGACCCGATCACGCTGGTTGGCAGGCACCTCTCGTCTTTCTTCGATCTCTTCACGGTTATTCTAGTCTTCCTGATCGGCTATAAACTGTACAACCGATGGGTGGGCCTGATCGCGGCTGGACTGTATGCCTTCGCGGTGTTACCGATTCAGCAAGCCCATTTTATGACTGTAGATACCTTTACCAACACCTTCGGGATGCTGACGGTTCTCGCGGCAGTAATCATCCTGAAGCGAAATCCTTCGACAGACAGTGAGGAAAAGCAGTTTAAAAAAGTTTGGTATGAAGTTTGGCCGTATTTGCTCTTTGGTCTTGGGCTGGGAATGGCTACTGCCTCGAAGATCAACGCGATCTCACTGGCAGTTTTATTGCCCCTGGTAGTGTTGGCGCGGCACCTGGACAATGGTAAAGGCGCCAAAAATGTTAATCTTGGAAAAATTATCGGTCTGATTGTTTTAGCTGCGGCGGTCAGCTTCCTGACTTTTCGTGTACTGCAGCCTTATGCTTTCGCTGGTCCGAGATTTCTTAACCTGGGTATTAACCCGGACTGGTGGAACGGCTTGAAAACTCTGCAGGCACAGAGCACGGGTGAGGTTGACTTCCCACCTGCTCTGCAGTGGACCAGACGTGCGAGCACTTTCTCACTTTACAACCTGCTTGTTTGGGGTGTCGGCTTGCCCTGGGGTATCACAGCAACGATTTCGTGGCTCGGGATGGCTGGAAAAATATTGAAGCGTAAAAAATATGTTCATTTACCTTTGTGGGTCTGGAGTTTGCTGTATTTTGCCTGGCAAGGGCTTGCCTGGGTTTCCGCTATGCGATATCTTTTTTTGCTCTACCCAATCATGGCTATTGTTGCTGCCTGGGGGCTTGAGCAGTTAGTGAGCAACAAATCCGGGCTGAGATTCTTTAACCTGAATATCTCCAGGAAGGCAATTCAAGCGGTAGGAGTTGTCTTGAGCCTGGTGGTTTTATTGCTGACGATCAGCTGGGCTTTTGCATTCACCCGGATCTACACCAGACCGGTCACCAGGGTGGCAGCGACAGACTGGATTTACGAAAATCTTGAGGGGCCGATCAACCTGGTCATCGAATCAGACGGACAGGAACGTAATTTTCCGGTCCAATACCGGGCTATGAATGTGCTCAATCATGGTCAAAATCTAACCTTGCTTTACCGGGCCAAGGCCGAAGGCTTTTTGACGGATCTTACCTATCCGGTTGCCCAATCGGTCTCACCAAACAATGAGACCGTGGAATATCAGTTGCGTGTATTGGATGTTCAAACCGGTCAGGCACTCAGCGACCAACCTATGATCGCGCAAAACCCAATAGCTATAGATGGTCATACCCAAGTAGTTTTGGCATTTCAATTCAACCCGGCTTTGTATCTGCTTGAAGATCAGCTTTACCAATTCGAATTGACTGTGATGACACCGGATTCCCAATCTTACCTAAGTGGTGTGCCGGTGATGAATTTCTATTACGATGACGGGCTGACCCGGCAGGAGGTATTGCCCAAAATCAATGAAACCATCAGCCCGGATCACGCCTATAACATGAAGGTGAACGCGCAGCCGCTGCAAGACATCCTCAGGGTAGAAATCCCTTACGTGCTGGATATGAAGCAGAGCGAGGGCCAAAAATTATTGCGCTTGACCCTGACAGCCAATACTGCAAATGGCCCTGTCTCGCGGGTCGGCTATGCTCAAGCCGAATTCCTGGGCGAAGGATCTCTCCGCGGTGAAAGAGCCGTCTTCTATCTGGAGGAGCATGAATCCCAGTCCGATGGTCAGATTCAAGATTTGGACCTGACGATCGAACTGTTGGAGGGCGATGGGCAGATCATGATCCATACGCCAGGAGTTGCTCTGGAGAGCAGCTGGGATGATGGGATTCCGCTTCCCCGACCTTCGTTGGTGGCTTACCAGGAGAACGCAGGAATTTTCCGGGGTGATCTGAACTTTGAAATGTACTGGCCGGATGACGCCAGCAAAACACAACGGTTCTATACAATTTTGAACCAGGCTGATTACATCTTTATGAGCTCTAACAGACAGTTTGGCACTATTCCGCGGGTGCCTGAACGATATCCTTTGAGCACATTTTTCTACCGCGAGTTGCTGGGTTGCCCTGAGGGGCAAGAGACGGTCGATTGCTATTGCCAGGCTGAATCAGGTGATTTCAATGGCAGGCTGGGCTTCGAGTTAGCTGCAACTTTCACCTCTTACCCAAATTTGGGCAACCTTGAGTTCAACGATCAGTACGCGGAAGAAGCTTTTTCGGTTTATGACCATCCCAAAGTACTGATCTTCAAAAAAACCGATACATACGACAGCCAGAAAACCTGGGTTTTGCTCAGTTCTGT
>JBBAES010000065.1:0-8094 GCA_041655815.1 Anaerolineaceae bacterium | reverse complement strand
AACTGAGCTGGCAAAAGCTCTGGCAGAATTCCTGTTTGATGACGAAGACGCGCT
This sequence comes from Anaerolineaceae bacterium, assembly GCA_041655815.1. GTDB lineage: Bacteria > Chloroflexota > Anaerolineae > Anaerolineales > Anaerolineaceae > Mesolinea. The sequence continues at coordinate 8,040 of JBBAES010000065.1, read as the reverse complement.
CGTGCGTCTGGATATGAGTGAATACCGTGAACAACACACCGCCTCACGTTTGTTTGGCGCTCCTCCTGGATACGTTGGTTACGAGGAGGGTGGTCAGTTGACTGAAGCCGTTCGCCGACGCCCTTACCGGGTTATTTTGTTCGACGAAATTGAAAAAGCACATCCCGAAGTTTGGAACGCACTGCTGCAAATTCTGGATGACGGACGGTTGACAGATGGTCAGGGCAGGGTGGTGGACTTCAAGAACACCGTACTGATCATGACCAGCAACCTCGGCACCGAATTTGTCCGCAAGGGCGGCGCGCTTGGTTTTCTTGACGAAGACGATGATTCCGAAGAGATTAAGGTCTCACAGGAAAAGATTGAAAAAGCACTCAAGGACGCATTCAGACCAGAATTCCTCAACCGGATCGACGACACCATCACATTTGCTCCGTTATCAAAAGAGGATGTGGCAAAGATTGTCAAGCTGCAGGTGACCGAGATTGAAGGACGCCTGAAAGAATTCGACGTAGATCTGGTTGTTGAAGAATCTGCCAGCATCTGGCTGGCTGACCAGGGTTACGATCCGCTTTTTGGTGCCCGTCCGCTGAAGCGCGCGCTGCAGAAGTATATCGAGAGCAAACTGGCCATCAGACTGCTGGAAGGTGAATTCACAGCCGGTGATCTCGTACGGGTGAGCAAAGAAGAAGGTGAATCAGAACTATCCTTCACTGCGGAAAAGAGAGTTGAAACAGCCCTTGCTTCCGATGAAGAACCTGTCGAAGAAACATCCGTAGGAAGCTCTCAAGCTGAGCAAATCTTAGAATAAAAGCGAGTAAAAGTTGACTTTAAATGCCTGATCTGAGCAGTGGTTTCACCCGTCTTCTTAGGGAAAGCGCGCTATTCAGCGCTCTTCCTGATGAAGACCTGCCCACGATCGCGGAAGCGCTGGTGATGGTAGAACTCCCCGCGGGTGAGATCCTGTTCGAAGAAGGCGAAGACATTGATGGAATTTTCCTGGTCGAAACCGGGAAGTTAACAGGTTTCGACCAGGAAAACAAGCATACTGCTTATTATCAAAGGGGGGATATTCTCGGACTGATCACCAGCAACCTGACAAATGAACGCCAGGAAACAATCCAGGCGCAAAAAAATAGCCGCGTCTGGTATTTTTCAGGGGAAAACATCCACCGGCTGAGTTTAGAGCGACCGGCCTTTGCCGAGACCGTTACAGTATTAGCGAACAGCCAGGTGATGGTTCGCAGGATGGCGATGCCCTGGTTGGAGGCAGATGAAAAAGTGAGCCTGATCGCTCGCAAACACCCGGTATTTTTGCTTTTTGCGGGTGTCCCTCCAGTTCTTTTTTTCGCCTTGAGCCTGGTCGGGCTAAATTATCTGCAAGCTGAATACGCCATGTTCGGCATGGTTGGCATGATAGTTTTTTTCTTCATCTGCGCGATTTGGCTGCTTTGGAATATCAACAATTGGGCCAACGATTTTTACCTGATTACTTCAAAGCGAATGGTTTGGGTGGAGCGCGTTTCTGGCTTTTATGAGAGCCGCCAGGAAGCACCCCTGGGCACGTTGATTTCGGTCGGTGTCCAAACCAGTCAGATGGGGGCGATCCTCGATTTTGCTGATGTCATCGTGCGTACTTATTATGGTGACATTCGTTTTGAACGAGTAGCACACGCTAAAACAATTGGAAAACTAATCGAAAGTTTCTGGGCAAGGAGCAAGCACGTTGATCTGGAACTGGATGCAAAGGAAATTCGCCGGGTTCTTCGAGAAAAATTCGGCAAAGCTCCAGAAGAGGTGACCTCAAAAGAGCTGGAAGATGAATACGGCATCGAAAACGAAATCCCCCGGGCTGAAATCAGTTTTTTGGAATGGCTATTTAGCGATTTCCTGAAGGTTCGCTATGAGGTCGGTGGTTCGATTACCTATCGAAAGCACTGGGTTATTTTGTTGCGGAAAATTTTCCTGTCGCTTGTTGGGGCCTTGCTATCATCGGGATTTGTGATCGGGGTCCTGACGCGAAATATCACCGAATTGAATTCTGGCATGGCGCTTACTTTGGGCTTTTTTGCTTTAGTGGTTTTTTTCGCGGTGATGGTTTATCAATATGCTGACTGGCGAAACGATGTCTTCCAACTCACACCCAATCAGGTGATCGATTTGGACAGAAAGCCCTTCGGTCAGGAATCCCGTCGGGCGGCTCCATTGGACAACATCCTCAGCATTGAGTACGAGCGCCGCGGAATAATTCCGATGATTTTCAACTTTGGCACAGTTTATATCACGGTTGGTAACACCCAACTGACCTTTAATAATGTTTACCACCCCTCTGATGTCCAGCAGGATATCTTCGCCCGGATGGGAAAACACGTCCAGGAAACACAGGACCGCCAAACTCACCAAGAGCGCGACCGAATCGCACAGTGGTTTAAGGTGTTTCAAGAAGAATCCAGCGACCTGCTGGCCAGTCAGGATGTAACCTGGCCGTTGAATCCCCCTTCCGGATAAGGTAAAATAGCATAAATTAGAGTATGGAGTAAGTATGGCATTAATGGAAATTGTTACTTTTCCGGATCCTTTCCTGCGTTTAAAAGCAAAACCGGTAAAGAAATTTGATAAAGAACTACAAACGATGATCGACGACATGTTTGAAACCATGCGTAATGAACCTGGCGTTGGTCTCGCAGCACCACAAATCGGTCAATCTATTCAGCTGGTCGTGATTGAATATGCGGAAGATCCCGAGGACGAAAACGGGCCGGAACCAAAACCGAAACGTTACGTTCTGGTCAACCCTGAAATTGTGCAAAAGTCAGAAGAAACGGTCGAAGGCATGGAAGGCTGCCTATCCGTGCCCGGTTTAATCGGGAAAGTGGACCGACACGAAAAGGTGATCGTCAAAGCGCTCAATCGTCATGGCAAACCGCAGAAAGTGAAAGCGGAAGGCTGGATGGCGCGTATCATCCAACATGAACTGGACCACCTTGAGGGTGTCCTTTATATTGATCGTACCAGCGAGATTTATGAGATTGTCCCTGAGGACGCTGAAGAGTTCGTTGAATAATGCTCCTCACCCGCCTCTCGCTAACCAATTTTCGCGTTTTTTCCCGCCTGGAACTTGATTTTCCCAGGCGGGTGATTTTATTTCATGGCGAGAACGCGCAGGGCAAAACCAGCGTTTTGGAGGCGGTTGCATTTTTAGCTCTTTTCACGTCTTTCTCCGCTAGTACAGACCGACAATTGCTCAATTTCAATCTGCCGGAAAGCGATACGACGAAAGTGGCCCGAATCATTGGTGAGTTTGAACGGGGGGGACGCAAGAATACGCTTGAAGTGCGGCTCATTCTCGAACCCAATAGCACCAACGGGGGACTACGGTTCCGCAAAGAAGCACTTTTGAATGGCGTCAAACGGCGTTTCAGTGACTTATACGGTCAATTTAATGCCGTTTCTTTCCTCCCGCAAATGGCGAAGATTTTTGAGGGCGGTCCGTCTGACCGCCGCAGATATCTGGATGAAACACTCTGCCAGATAGAACCTGGCTACTCGAAACACCTGCTTCGCTACAACCAGGTGATGACCCGCAGAAACGCTCTGCTAAAAAGCCTGGGTGAATCTGGTGGGCCGCCAGACCAACTGGATTATTGGGATGGGATGCTCGCGGAGCATGGTGCCTTCCTGATCAAAGGACGCTTCAGGCTGCTCGCTCAATTGGGGGCATTGGCTCAAGAGAGCCACCAGCGGATGACGCAGGGACGGGAGGTTCTCAGGTTGGAATATCAGCCTTCTTTTGACCCAACCCAACCGCTTTCCGGGCAGATCCGACTGCCCGACGTGCAGCGGCTTGAAGATGCTGGCGATGTTGAGGTGAAAGAGATTGAAGGCGTTTTTGTAAGGGAATTCCAAAAACGTAGGAGGGACGACATCAGGCGGGGTTCCACCGGTTTAGGACCACACCGCGATGAGCTTCGGTTTCTGGCAAACCAGGTCGACCTGGGCAATTATGGCTCGCGAGGTCAGACGCGCACTGCACTGCTTTCACTCAAGTTTGCTGAAGTCGAGCTGATGAAACAGCGCAGCGGTGAATGGCCGGTGCTCTTGTTGGATGAGGTCATGGCAGAACTGGATCCGATTCGCCGAGGGGCTTTATTGGGCGTGCTTGACAAAGTAGAGCAAGCCCTGGTGACCACCACTGACCTGGATATGTTTGAGGATGAATTTCTTAGCCAACATGATGTCTGGCAGGTTAAGCAGGGGGTGGTTTTAAAGGAAAATCCCGCATGAAAGAAAACTGGAGGCTACGTGAATGGATCGCGCGCATCCTGATCGGCTCAGTGCTGGGGATGAATCTGGCTGCCGCCATTGATTTTATCGCCAGACCCGAACTATACCCGGCTTCCTATGAGCTCAGCGGCGAGGTTGGCCGGGCTGTAATTATCGGCTACGGCATCCTTTTTTTGATGTGGCAGGTGCCCTATTTCTTCGCTCTTTTTCAACCTCGACGGCATTGGGTTTCCCTTTTTCAGGCGATCCTGATGCAGGGCGTTGGGTTGGTTGGTGAGATATTGCTCTTGAGGAACATTCCCAGCCAACACGCAGTGCTGCGTGGATCTATTGCGAGATTTATTTTCTTCGATCGTGGTGGATTAGTATTTTTGATCCTGGCCTTTATAGCAGCTGGAAATAAAATTAACTTCAGACACATGGAGGAACTATGAACTTTTCGGAATTAGTGCACAGAAGCCGCAGCTTTCGACGCTTTAACCAAAGCGTACGGATTCCCAGTGAGTTGCTTGTCGATTTGGTCAGTCTGGCTCGCGTCTCGCCAAGCCCGTCTAACCTGCAAGGTCTCAAGTTTTGGTTGGTCAGCAATGAAGAAGAGTGTGAACAGGTATTCAATAACGTAAAATTTGGCGGTTATTTTAAGGACTGGAGCGGTCCGGCGGAGGGGGAAAAGCCTGCTGCATACATCCTCGTCCTGGGTGATAAGGAAATTAAACCAACTTTTGAAATCGATGCTGGCATTGCCGCTCAGACAATGTTATTGGGAGCGGCCGAAGCTGGCTTTGGCGGTTGTATGGTAAAGTCCTTCAAGCCCGAAAGCCTGCGAGAACTACTGGAATTAGACCAGACAATGGAGTTGGTTCTGGTGATTGCTCTGGGCAAACCGGCAGAGAAAAGTGTGATTGAAGATTTCGATCCCGAAAAAGGCATTGAATATTACCGGGACGATGTCGGAGTCCATCACGTCCCGAAACGAAAATTGGAAGATCTGATTTTACATTTTTGAGGTCAGTCATCAGCGGGTGGCTACAATTTGGCCGTAACTCTTATTAATGGGAGTCCCCTTTGGACGTACGTGTAAACTCCAGTTCCTGTTATGGTCCTGGGTCTCCTGAAGTGGGCGTACCAGTCGTGGCTGGAGTAATTGTGCCAGTTACTGTAGAAGTCGGCGTTTGTGTAGCAGTGTTGGTCGCGGTGGGTGATGGGGTCTGAGTTGCGGTAGAGGTTGGCGTGTGTGTAGCCGTGATGGTCTGGGTCGCGGTGGAGGTTGGAGTGCCTGTAGGTGTCGCGGTAGGCGTGGCCGTTTGGGTCGGGGTTGATGTATTCGTCGCTGTTGGTATGGGGGTTGGGGTTCCGGTCGCGGTTTGAGTAGGGGTTGGCGCTGGGATTTCAATCAGAACCTTCAATTCCAATCCGATCAGGCTACCATTTTCGGCCTGAATCTGCCAAACTCCCTCGAACACCCCGTGGTAACTTGGGGCGACCATTTCGAGCGACAGGTCGATCACCTCACCTGGCTGCACAGTGCGAATTGGCGATGGCGAGTTGCCGCCCATTCGACTACCCCGAACGTAAACTAATTTGTAATCTTCCCATTTACAGGTTCCATTGTTATGCACCCGCCAGGTTTTTGTGAACTGCTGCCCCGGTCTCAAAACCGTTCCTGCAGGAATGCTGACATCAGTTAACAGGATGGCAGACATTGTACAAGGTTCAACCGTAGTTGTAATCGTAGGCGTTGGTGTTTGCACTGGAGTTTCGCTGGGCGTGATTGTGAGCTCGGGGCTTGATAGTGCCTGCACCAAAACGGCGACTTGGTCGCTGACAAATTTGCGCCCTTCTTCGTCGTAAAGATTGACCATGATCATCACAGCACCTTCATTGGTCGGAATCCAGGGCTGTTGAATCAGGACCGTGTCGCGGGGATGGCTTTCAGGCAGATCGAGGCGGACTAGTTGGTAATTTGCCAACAGTTCCAGACGAGACCAGTTTACGCCGGTTGGGATAGCGGATTGGACCAGCACCTCGCTATTGAGAGCCAAAATCTGCCCGGAAGTGGGTGAGATGATCTTCACGGTCAGACCCTCAGAGGTTTGGTCGCGACGGCCGCAGGCGAAGAAGGTTATTGCGATCACTGCCAGTATGGCTACAATAGTAAATAGGATCCATTTTTTCATGATAATCACTTTCTACTATGTTAACCGCAAAACCTGTCAGAAAGTTCCATCCTCAGGCCAACCGGTAAGCCGTATTCTGTCGCGGATGCGCATCTATCTTGACTGACTGTCACCAGCCAGTTCATGCGGTCTACCCGGAGATCGATTGAGCCGAGCAGGCTCTTTCTCCTGTTTGACCTTGCACCGAATGGGGGTTGCCTGGCCGCCGCTGTTACCAACAGCGCCGGTAGTCTCTTACACTACCATTTCACCCTTGCTCTTTCGAGCGGTATGTTTCTGTGGCCCTATCCGAAAGCTTACGCCCTCCCAGGGGTTACCTGGCATCCTGCTCTGTGGTGTACGGACTTTCCTCACTGATTAAGCGCGCGCACCTGGCTGACCTGAGTAATTTGATGATACCATTAAGCTGTTGAAGATTTATTAGAAAAACAGTAAATTTAGTGCTAAGACTGTTTAGTTCAGCAACATCATTGATGTTGGGCAATAACGAAAGAAAAGCGATGAACTTCTGGACAATTCCCGGATTTAGTGTAAAATAACTGTTTGTAATCATGATGTTGTAAGTATGGAGGAAGAAGTTGGCAAATATTAAGTCACAAATCAAGCGAAATAAGCAAAACCGGGCAGCACGGCTTCGCAATCGTGTTTACCGTGGTTCTGCGCGCACCTATGTCCGCAAAGCTCAATCTGCCATTCGCAGCAAAGACGCTGAATTGGCTGAAGCCGAAGTTATGAAGGCCATAAGCGCGCTGGATAAGGCTTGCGCCAAGGGCGTTATCCATAAGAATAACGCAGCCCGCCGCAAATCGCGCTTGATGGCACGCTATAATTCGATCAAGAATTAACTATTAATCGTCGTTCGTCTTGGGCGAGGTAAATGCTACCTCGCCTTTTTGTCGTTAATTACTTTGTCTCCCGATTTTACAGCCGGGATTAGCTCCTGCAAAAGAACCCGATACAGCGGGGAACGTGTGAGGTTGGGCTGGCAATCTTCTTAAAAAGCTTAGAAACAAGGCAACCGACTACCTTTTGCGATGTTATAATCCATTCGATATGCCTGAGGAAAACTATGTTTAAAGATGTTGAAAACCGAATTATTGGACAGATAGACGAATTTTGCCTGCAAAATGAACTGCCAACCGGCAAAATCGAATTTCGCAGTATTCCATTCTCAGGGGAGTGGGGCATGGCTGCCCCTCTTTTTCCTCTGGCTGCCGCCGATCAGAACAAAACCGGACCGGTCCCTCAGCACGCACAACATTTAGCAGAAAAGATAAAAGAAGTTATCGGCTTGCCGGAAGGTTTTACCCGTTCGGAAGCAATCAGGGGGTACCTGAACTTCTATTTTGACACCGGTCTATATGCGACCAGTGTGGTTGAGCAGATCCGCCAGCAGGGCAAGGATTTTGGCAATTTTGCGCCGACAGGACAAACTGTTATGGTGGAATATTCTAACCCTAACACGCACAAACCCCTGCACGTTGGCCACCTGCGCAATGTGATTTTGGGTGGAACCGTCTGCAATATCCTTGAAGCCAGCGGCAAGAAGGTCATCCGTGCTAACTATATTGGGGATATC
>JBBAES010000064.1:0-8102 GCA_041655815.1 Anaerolineaceae bacterium | reverse complement strand
CTGCGCGATAAGTTGATTGAAGATGTCACGAAAGACCTGCAACCGGAAGAAGAGCAAGTCTGGGTTCGACATATTCTGGTAGAAAGCGAAGACCTCGCCAATGAAGTAATCGAAAAGCTTGCTGATAGTGAAGAGTGGCAGGTTCTGGCAGCAGAATATTCTACCGACGAGTCAAACAAAGACAACGGCGGTGACCTGGGCTGGATCGGACGTGGCGACAGTTACGACGAGACCTTCCTGGAAGCTTCATTCGCCCTGGAAGAAGACGGACAGACCAGTGAGCCTATAGAGACGCAATTTGGCTGGCATATCATCCAGTTGGTAACAAAAGCGGTCAATCCGGTTACCAGCTCAAAATTCAATCAGATGAAACAAACGTATTTTAACGATTGGCTCGAAGATATTCGAAGCTCACGGGATGATATTCAGATTGAGTCTACCTGGGTTGAATTTGCCCCAACGGTGCCCGCGGTGCCGGAAGAACTGTATAACTACGTAATCAGCCCCAACACCCAGGGTGACTAGCCCAAGCAGATATTAGTGAACAAAGCCGGCATTTTGCCGGCTTTTTCTATTTTTCAGGTAATGTATCAGGAAAAGGGGACTTGATCGACATGAATAATATTGCATCGCGGTCTGGATAAAGGTGCCTAGAACCCTGTTTCTTGCCCTCAATCAATGGACAAAGCTGTCATCGACCTCATCCAACCTCATGCTGATTACCTGGCTGGCAGAGTCTTTGCCCATGGTTACGCCATAGATCACATCAGCCGCGGAAACAGTATTTCGATTATGTGTAATCAGAATGAACTGGGTCTCGTTGGAGAGGTCTTTAAGCAGTTCAATGAAGCGACCGACGTTGGATTCATCGAGCATCGCGTCCACTTCATCCAGAACGCAAAACGGTGTCGGAGAAACTTTAAGCAATGCAAAAACCAGGGCAACCGCCGTCAGACTGCGCTCACCGCCGGAGAGAAGCACCAGCCCTTGTTCTCGCTTTCCGGGCAGACGTGCTTCGATTTCTATTCCGCCGTCGATGGGAGAGTCATCGTCGCTGAGGATCAGTTTGGCCGAGCCACCATTAAACAAACGTGAGAACATGGTGGTAAATTCAGAACTGACAGCCTTGAAGGTCTTTAAAAATTCTGATTGCATGACCGTGTCAAGCTCTTTGATCATCTGCCTGATATCACTTATCGCTGCTGTCAGGTCCGCGACTTGGGTATTTAGACTCTCGAAGCGCTCTTTGACTTCTTGATATTCCAGATCCGCTTCCAAATTAACAGTTCCAATTCGTCGGATCTGGGTTTTTTGTTGTTTGATCGTGTCGGAAAGGCTGTCGGGAATCTCCAGGATTTCAGGGAGTGTATCGATCACAAGATCAGGGAATGGCAGGGGGGCCGATTGGGTGTACTCTTTGCGGTATTCCATCTCGATCAGGCTGAAATCGTCGTCTATCCTTGATTTAAGGTTCTCAAGGCGTTCTTGTTGATGGGCTAATTCAAGCTGATAGTGGATAACCTGTCTGTCTCTCTCAGTGATGAATTGTTGGTTGGTGGAATTGGTCTCAGAATACTGGCGGCTCTGGCTTTCAAGCTTACGCAATTTTTCCAACCCAGGATTGAGCGACTCTTCCTGTAGACGGTTGATTAGCTCCTGGTCACGGGCGACTGTTTCAACCAATGTCGATATTTGACTTGCCAATTCGCTCAAAACGCGTTCGTGATCATTGATCCGGCTGAGAAAATTGCCTTTCCTGACCTTGTCTGCTTCCGTTCGCTGGCTATCAGCCTTACGGGTTTCGGAGAGATGATTCAGCGACTGGGTTAATATTTGTTTCTCTGTTTCGAGATACCGATATTGGTTTTCGATGTTTTCTGGTTGGAATTCAGCTCTTTTCTGGCGCAGTTCTTTTTGTTGACTTGCCAGAGCTTGTGTTTTCTGCTTGTTTGCTTGTTCCTGCTCGGTCAGTTTTTCAAGTGCCTTAGTGAGGGCATCCCGGGAGGCTTGGTTATCACTCCGCTGGCGTTCAATCCAGCTGGCCCGTCCGCGGGCTTTCTCAACAGACAGGCTGGCGGCTTGCAGTTGCTTGTTCAGGCTATCGCGTGAGTTTTGTTTCTGCTTACTTTGTTGTTGATTTTCGGCCAGTTTGTCGTCAAGCCTTTGGATTTGTGATCTTAACTGATCAACCGCTTTAGCCATCTTAACTGAAGTGGCGTCTATCTCTTCCAATTCTTTGGTTAACTCGTTGACCAGGCGGGTATAGCTTACCTTGCTGCTTTTGTTTGCTTTTCCGATCAATGCGATTCCATTCTTGAGCAAGACCTCTCCGGAACGGGTGGCATAGTTCAGGTCTGGATGCCTTTCCTGCAATGCGAAGGCGCTGTTGATATCGTCTACGATAACGAAATCTCCTAACAGAAGGTCCACGACGGGACGAAAAGCCTGGTCGGTTTTGACAATCCCGCTGGCGATAAGCAAACCCTGGGGTGTTTTTCTGCTGGAAATAAGATCGGGATTGGGCGTAACCTGGCTAAGGATCGCCACTCGGTCTTCCAGTTTGGCTGAAAATTCTTCCACCTGCGCTGATCCCAGTTGCTTACTTTTCACGATGAGAACATCCACGGCCTCACCCAGGGCAGCACTGATGGCGGTTTCAAATTCTTCCGGGACTTCAATATGCGTTGCCAGATCGGTTAATTCGCTGCGAAGTCTTTTCTCACGGGAGGACTTGAGCAGGCTCCTGGCACCGGCAGAAAACCCAGCCAGGCTTTCACGGCTTTGTTTGATCAATTCCAAGCGATTTTTTACCCGGTTTTTTTCCAGATCAAGCTTATGACTACTCTGCTGATAAGATTCCAATTCCTTCGAAACCTTTGAGTGCTCTTCCAGAGTCTGATTTGCATCGTCCTTAAGAGAGAGCAGATCTTGCTCAGCCTGATGGACTTTAAGGCTCAATTCTTTACTAGCAGCCTCAAACTCCCGCTGCTCGCTTTCCAGCTCTTTTAGGTTGGTCTGAATGGATTCCTGGTTTGAAAGTAGCGTGTTGAGCCGTTCGGTCATTTCTTGTTTGCGAGATCGGATGACAACAGCTTCTTTTTCAACTTCTATTTGCGCTTCTCTAAGTTGAACCTCTTCCTTCCGCAGGCTTGTTTCCTGGTCCAGGATTTTTGTTCTTGAGGCACTCAGGCTTTCAAATTGGTTCTGAACCGTCTCCAGCTCTTCACGCATCTTGTTTTCATCTAACTCATAGGTTTGAGAGCGGTCCTCAGCCGCCTGGATAACCTCCTCGAGGTTAGCCAGATCGTTTATAACCTGAAGCTTTGCCTTTTCCGCGGCAACTTTTCTCTCGTCCAATATGGCAAGATTCTGATTGTCCTGCTGCAACTGATCTCTCAGGTCGCGCAATTTGTTCATCAGGTTGTTGACCTGCTCCCGTTGGGTGTCAATTTCCGATCGTAGGGCAGTGACCTCAAGTTGTTCTTTTTCAAAAGACTTTCGGGCAGATTGCTGATCGAGTTGGGCGGATTGGAGCAGCTGTTGAGTCTTGTTCACGTCTTTAAGCGCTTTAAACCAATGGTAACCGTACCAATCCCGCAGGCTCTGCTTCAGCTCATCCTGGACTGCCTTAAATTCGCCGACCCGGGCAGCCTGTTTCTCAAGGCTGCGCACGCGCGGTTTGATTTCAGCAATGATATCCAGGGACCGCTCCAGATTGCGTTCGGTCGCCTCGAGTCTGCGCAACGCTTCTTCTTTCCGGTTCTGATACAAACCTATGCCGGCGGCCTCTTCAAAAAGTTTACTGCGTTCATTTGGGCGAATCGACAAAGCAGAGTCAACCAAACCTTGCCCAATGATGGTATAGGTGCGGTCGCTCAACCCGGTCTTACTGAGCAGTTCGTTGAAATCTTTAAGGCGCACACGCTGGTTATTGATCAGATATTCGTTCTTGCCATCGCGGTACGCCCGGCGGGAAAGAACGACCTCAGCATAATCGATCGGCAGCCACTTTTCTTCATTGTTGAATCGGATGGACACAGCTGCCATACCAGCCCGGGCACGGTTGTCAGAACCAGAATAAATCATGTCTTCTGTTTTTTTGGCTCTCAACAAAGAGTAAGACTGTTCCCCAAGCACCCAACGAATCGCGTCGGCAACGTTGGATTTGCCCGAACCATTCGGCCCTACAATGGCGGTAATTCTTGACGGAAAGACGAGGTTAGTTTCTTTCGCAAAGGTTTTGTAGCCCTGCAAATCCAAGCCGGAGAAATTCGATTTATTCATAACCTGATCAGCCCCAATTTTTTAATGCTATTGAGAGCGGCGTTTTTTTCTGCAAGTTGTTTGGAGGTGCCACTGCCTTTGGCAATTTTTTTATTATTGATTATTGCTTCTACCACAAAGTGTTTGGCGTGATCAGGACCCGATTCGCCAACCAAGACATAATTGGGCGCGGGATAGCCTTTTGACTGAGCCCATTCTTGCAAACGGCTCTTAACGTCTTCTTCCAGGTGAGAGCGAAGGATCTCTTCCGATTCGGACTCGACCAGGGGGATAATAAACTCCTTCACGGCATCCATGCCACAGTCGAGGTAAATCACCGCGATCAAAGCTTCGAAAGCATCACATAAAATTGGGTCACGGTCACGCCCGCCGGCAATTTCTTCACCTCGACCGACCAGCAGGGCCGGTCCGAGATGGATCCTGCGTGCGAATAAGGACAACTGGCGCGTGTGTACCAGCGCGGCCCTGACTTTGGTAAGAAAACCTTCGTCTTTTTCGGGAAAACTGTTGTATAGCCATTCAGCGACAACAAAATTGAGGATTGAGTCGCCTAAAAACTCCAGACGTTCGTTATCCTCCAGGACGTCTTTGTTCTCGTTTATGTAAGAACGATGGGTCAGAGCCCTGTTGATCATGAAAATATCGTTAAAATTTTTGGGTAAATACTCCCTCAATTTCGCCAATGCAGCTGGTTCAATCATGACTTCTCCTGTTGAACAGCCGATTCGTTTGTCATCCTCATTGGAGACCGATATCAAACGAATCAGCGGTTTTATTATTTCTTGTTATCATCAAATTTTAACCCATTACCGCTAAATACCAAGACATTGATACCCTCAGCGGCCGGGCAGTTCTTCAGGGCAGTATACACCATCGCTGATGTCGGTTCGACATAAATACCCATCCTGGCCAGGTCTGAATATGTCAGCCAAATCTCACTCTCAGCAACAGCCACCAAATTATCCCAGCCCGGTTTGAGTTCAGCTAAGATTTCCTTGCCTCTCACAGGGTCAGCAACCATAGTGCCTTCAGCCAGGCTCGGCAATCCGCTCTTCACAAACGGTTGACCTCTCCAGGCGGAAGCCAGTGGAGAGCAGCGTTCTGGTTGAACACCGATCATCCCAGGTCTCTTGCTGAGACCCAGGTATTGGCTGATCGCCTTAAATCCCTGCAACAATCCAAAAAACAGCGATCCATGTCCTATCGGACAAAAGACCCGATCTGGTAGTTGCCCGAGCTGTTCAAAAATTTCCCAGGCAATGGTAGCGTAGGCAGCCATTCCAAAAGGAAGCATGGCATGGCTGGCGTAGACATCCTTTCCCTTGAGTAGTTCAGCCAGGGCTGCCTGGTGGGCGTTCTCCCTGGGGCCGGCAACAGGTACTACCTGGGCACCACTGTCTATAATCTGCCTGACTTTTGGTCCAGTGGTCCCTGTCGGCACGAAAATCTTGCTGTCGATGCCAAAAGCCGCCGTGTAAAGCGCCAGAGAGGCGCCGGCATTACCGGAAGAGTCTTCCACCACACTTCGCACACCGCGCGCTCTCAAAAAACTGGATACGATGGCAGAATTACGATCTTTGAAAGAACCACTGGGATTCAGGCTCTCCAGTTTAGCGTAAAAAGAGAGGGTGTCCGTCTTCCGCTCAACCAAGGCGGTCTGACCTTCACCAAGGTAACAGACAGGATTTTCGCTCACCCCCATCAGTTCGCGGTACGCCCACATACCGGGTAAGCCACGTTTCGCCTTCGGGTCGTAAACCAAATCCGTAAGTGTAAAAAACCCTCCACACGACGGGCAATGATGAGGCAGACCCTCATTGGGATAGCAATTCCCACAGTTAACACAAACAAATCTTGCCATGGCATCCTCAATAGTTGTTATAAGTATACTTGTTTAGCGATCTATCTTTGTCCCGGCTGGGCTATAATTACCGCATGGCAAAACTCTGGCTGCATCAATCGGATTCCTACGAAGTCACAACTGAGGTCTACTCCGGTCCGCTCGATCTCTTACTCGACTTGATCATGAAAGCTGAATTAGATATCAGCAAACTTGCTCTTGCTCAGGTAACAGACCAGTTCCTGGAATTTATCGAGAACAACAAGAACGCGGATCCTGATTACCTTTCCGAATTCCTGATCATTGCCTCCAAATTAGTACAAATAAAATCTGAAGCCCTGCTGCCAAGACCGCCTGTGAGAAGTGAAGACGAAGAAGATATCGGAGAATCCCTTGCAAGACAGCTGATCATCTACCGCGAGATCAAAAAAACCACAGAATGGTTGTCTGATCGTGTGGACCAGGATCTGCGCAGTCACCTTCACATTCCTCAGGTTTACCCAACCAATATTCAACTGGATTTGTCTGGATTGAGTCTCACAGATTTAATCCTGGCGCTCGAAAATCTCGCCAGCCAGCAATTTTTAGTTCAGGAAGGCGCTCGTATCAGCATCCCTCATATGACGCTCAGGAAGAAGGTCGAAGAAATCCTTCATCTACTTCGGACTGAACAAAAAACCAGTTTTTCCGCAATACTTGGTAAAAGTCCTGACCGCCTGAAGACGATCGTCGTGTTTCTCGCAATCCTGGAGTTGGTAAAACAGAATTTGATCAAAACAGACCAAAGCACAACCTTCGGAGATATCACCCTGATACCCGAGCAAGAGCTTTTCACAACAGAAGAGACCGAATTACAGATCGAAGAGATATAAACAGTTGTACAATTGTAATAATTGACAGGTGGTTGGGTTTATAATCATCACATAGAGGATAATATGGAAGAGACACCAACCACAAAATTATTAACTACGACCAAACCGGCAGAATCGACGGAAACACCTCAATCAGGAAACAAAAAAGGCACAATAGCAATCGTTGTTGCTGTGTTGGTGTTAGTAGCGGTTATTGCTGGGATCGTATTGTTGGCCTTCCAAAGTTCCGAAACTGTCAGTGTGGTCAGAGATATATTCATCATTCTGATGGCACTGATGATGTTTGTCATCGGGGTGGCGTTGGTTGTATTGATCGTACAATTGGCAGACCTTACCAATCTGCTCAAGAATGAGGTCAAACCGATCTTAAATTCCACGACAGACACTGTCAACGCGCTGAAGGGCACCGTCAGGTTTATGAGCGATAATCTCACGGAACCGGTCATCAAACTGAATGAATCCTTGGCTGAAGCTAAGAAAATCGCTCAACTATTTCGTTTCAAAAAGTAAAAATAAGATTAGATAAGAGGAGAACACTATGTCAGACGAAAATAATTTTGGATCATTTGTAATGGGCTTTACGGTAGGTGCGCTCGCGGGCGCAATTGCCTCTTTGCTTTTGGCACCCCAAACGGGCGAAGAAACTCGCCAGGTCATCAAAGAAAAGGCGATTGAACTGAAAGACATGGGCCAGGAATCCTACGAAGATACCAAACGACGTGCCGAAGAAGCTTACGAGGATGCTATTCACAAAGCCGATGAAATTGCGAAGGTCACAAAAGAAAAAGCCAAGCGGATGGTTGACACCGCAAAGACAACTACTGAAGAAATCGTGGCTGAAGTGAAAGAAGCCGGGGAAGACATTGCCGGCGCAGCCAAAGCATAACTTAACCTAACCAAACGGCAGGTCGCTGATCTGCCGTTATTTAATTCTTGCCAATATCTTCAGAATTTTTCTGAACTTTATGATGATAGTACTTTTAATAAGCTGGATTCCGGGCTACGAAATCCATCAATAGCTTAAGATAGTCAACAAAGGTTCAGATTTTCCCCGTATATTCCCGTGTCAAGTCAAATGATAATGTTACCGAACGGTCTCCATTGGT
>JBBAES010000063.1:0-8535 GCA_041655815.1 Anaerolineaceae bacterium | reverse complement strand
TACCAGGGGGAGTTCCTCTTCGCCAACGGCGACCACATAGTCGCCCCGGCGTTCAAAAGGAAAATTGAGTTCGCCAGCCAGTTGATCCCACATTGGGTTTGCGCGGACGTTCATCAGAGCTTTGAGAGAGCCCGGCAAGGGATCATAGCCCGCATGAACAATTGCCGTGTTCGCCGAAGAGGAGCCCATGCCGATATCTTCTTCTTTTTCAATCAGCAGGAGCTTGCCTTCGTAACGGGATAGCCATCGGGTAATCATCGCGCCGACTACGCCTCCCCCAATCACGATGTAATCGTATTTTTCTTGCACACTTGCCTCCGTTTGAATAATTTGATTTGCATTAATTTCTTAATACCATCTTGGTATTTATAGCATCATTTTTCGAAATCTTACGCTTCAACTCCTGCTCAAGTAAAATCTTTTAAAACTTGACAAGTTGAATCCGCAGGAATCAGTTTGACAAATATTTCCACACAATTTTTAAACTTGGGTTATTATACTACGCAGCAATAGGAAGTGTCATTATTAAAAACAAAAATCTGTAATTAATTGAATAAGATTTGTGGAAATGTGTTTACATTGTTAGATTTGTGTTATAGTTATAATTAGTAAAAATTAGCGTTTTGACACACCAAAAAGCACACTTTGTCACTAGATAGTCTTTTAGGTTCAAGTAGGTTCGAGGAAGTTACAGGATACTAATTTGATGAGACCACTGCTTGCGCAACTATTTTTGAAAAAGGTTTGTCCCAGACAAACTGAAAAGATAGTTGCGTTTTTTTCTATCCATCCACAGGGGTGTGAAAATCCAGTTATCCAGAATTCAATCAGAGTAGAAAGTGAGGAGCCTATTGACCATTTGAACGATTTTATTTTCTATAAACACAAATCTTATTCAAACCAAATTAAAAAGGAGTAGTTTTCATGGAAAATCGTACAATGAAAGAATTTATCGGCGAAGTGTTTGGTACCTTCATCCTGATTTTGCTCGGTGATGGTGTCGTCGCCAACGTCGGTCTTGCACCTCGTCTGGCTGGAACCGCTTATAACTGGAACACCATAACCATTGGTTGGGCGTTTGCAGTTATTATCGCTGTCTACGTTTCTGCTGGTATCTCTGGTGCTCACCTTAACCCGGCAGTGACCTTAGGTCTGGCTGCACGCCGTGGCTTCCCCTGGAAGAAAGTTGTTCCCTTCATCGTTGCTCAGATGATTGGTGCCTTCCTCGGCGCTGCCGCTGTTTACCTGATCTACCGTGACGGTCTTGTGGCCGCTGGTATGCCTAACGTCTGGTCAACCGGACCAGGATCTGTCTTTGGTGAATCTTGGTGGGGTGCAGCAAGCTCAGGTGCAACTGGTACCTACAGTATGTTGACTGCTTGTATCGCAGAACTCTTCGGTACCTTTATCCTCATTTGGGGTATTGCTGCCAGTGGTGATCTCAAGAACAACGGACTCAAAGACAACCTCGGTGGATTTATCGTTGGTTTCGCAGTTTTGGCTGTTGGTCTGTCCCTCGGTGGTCCTTCAGGTTATTCCATTAACCCCGCTCGTGACCTTGGACCCCGTCTTCTTGGTTTGCTTGTCGGAACAGAAGGGCTGTTCGAAGGTCTGTATTGGTTAATTCCACCGGTACTCATTCCGGCAATTGCAGGCCCCATTGGCTTCTTCCTTTACGATGTACTCGTAACCAATAACCTGCCCCATCACGAATAATTCTTAAAGCGACCGCCGATGACCTTCGGTTCGTGAAATAGCTTGGCACGACCAGTTCGTGCCAAGTAAATAAAAGGAGACGAACAATATGAAAAAATTGATCAATAACCCTGAAGATGTTGTAAAAGAAGAACTCCAAGGCATCGAACTGGCTCATCCCGACTTAGTCAAGGTCTTCTACGATCCTGATTACATCATTCGTGCGGATGCGCCCGTTCAAGGCAAGGTTGCGCTAGTCTCTGGTGGGGGAAGCGGTCATGAACCTATGCACGGCGGTTTTGTCGGCAAAGGTATGCTAGACGCTGCCTGCCCCGGTCCAGTATTTACCAGCCCAACCCCAGACCAGATGCTCGAGGCCACCAAGGCAGTTGACGGTGGCGCAGGCGTTTTGCATATCGTCAAAAACTACACCGGCGATGTGATGAACTTCGATATGGCTGCCGATATGGCCCGTGACGAAGGCATCGAAGTCGAATCGGTCCTGGTTGATGATGACGTTGCTGTCGAAGACAGCACCTGGACTGCAGGGCGACGTGGTGTTGGTCTGACCGTTCTAATTGAAAAAATCGTCGGCGCAGCCGCCGAAGAGGGTCGTACCCTGAAAGAATGTGCCGAACTGGCACGTAAGATCAATGATCAGGGGCGCAGCATGGGCATGGCACTGACTTCTTGTGTCGTCCCTCATGTAGGCAAACCCTCTTTCGACCTGCCAGAAGATGAAATGGAAATCGGAATCGGTATCCATGGAGAACCTGGTCGTCATCGTATCAAACTCGAACCTGCGGATAAGATCACTGAAATGCTGATCGATCCTATTGTCGGGGATCTTCCTTACAAGGAAGGCGATGAAGTCCTGCTCTTCGTGAACAGTATGGGCGGCACGCCCTTGATTGAGCTCTACATCGTTTACAGAAAAGCGGTGGAGTTGCTCGAAGCCAAGGGAATCAAAGTTGTCCGCAACCTGATTGGACCTTATATCACCAGCCTGGAAATGGCTGGGGCTTCCATCACTCTTTTGAAGATGGATGAAGATCTTGTCAAACTCTGGGACGCACCGGTCAAGACGGCCGGCATGCGCTGGGGTATTTAGTTATTTTGAAACACACTACTGGAGCTAATCACTCCAGTAGTGGCTTAAAGAGGCAATAGTGGCGATTACAAGAGATGATGTAATAAACTGGGTCAAAGATTATGCCCGGGTGATTGAAGAAAACCATGAAATGTTGACCGACCTCGACCGCGAAATCGGTGATGCCGACCATGGGGCCAATATGAGGCGCGGCTTTAAGACCGTGCTCGATAAACTCCCCTCTCTCGAAGACAAAGATATTGGAGCCATCCTGAAGGGGGTTGGAATGACTCTTTTGTCCAAGGTAGGCGGAGCTGCTGGTCCTCTCTATTCCACCATTTTTATAAAGGCCGGTACTTCTATCGGACCAAAGATGGAAATGGAACTGGAAGATTGGGCCAAAGCTTTGGAAGCTGCCACGGCTGGTATTGCTACACTTGGGAAAGCCCTGCCGAACGATAAAACCATGCTGGATGCACTTTATCCGGCAGTGGATGCCTTAAAAACATCCATGCAAAATGGTACCTCGACCGGGGAAGCTCTGCTGAATTCTGCCGAAGCTGCCCACGAAGGCATGCTGGCAACCATCCCTTTGGTAGCACGCAAAGGTCGTGCCAGTTACCTGGGCGAGCGCAGTGCCGGACATCAAGACCCTGGGGCTACTTCAACTTACTTACTCATCAAATCAGCCGCCGATGCTTGGAGTGACTGATTAAATCGAAAACCAAACTAATCTAAGGAGAATATAATGGCAAAGTATGTAGCAGCAATTGATCAGGGAACCACCAGTACTCGCTTCATGGTCTTCACTCATGAAGGAAAAGTGGTCGGTTTCGATCAAAAAGAACACGAACAAATCTACCCAAAACCAGGGTGGGTTGAGCATGACCCAATGGAAATCATCCAGGCAACTAAGGATGTCATTGCGGGCGCACTCAATAAACTCAAGATTGATGTAAAAGAAATTGCCGCTGTCGGCGTGACCAACCAACGCGAAACCGCAGTTGTCTGGGAAAAAGCCACCGGTAAACCAGTTCACAACGCCATCGTCTGGCAAGACACCCGTACAGATCTGATTTGTAACGAGCTGGCAAAAGACGGCGGTCAGGATCGCTTCCGCGAAAAAGTCGGTCTGCCCCTGGCAACCTACTTCTCCGGCATGAAAGCCAAATGGATCCTTGACAACGACCCCGCTCTTAAGGAAAGAGCTGAAAAAGGCGAGATTCTCTTTGGTAACATCGATACCTGGGTAATCTGGAACATGACCGGTGGGCCTCAGGGCGGCGTTCATATTACTGACGTCACCAATGCCTCCCGAACCTTCATGATGAACCTGGAAACTCTCGATTGGGATCCTGAAATGCTGGAAATTTTAGGCATCCCCCGCGCGATGCTTCCCGACATCAAAGCCTCAAGCCAGGTCTATGGCTACTTCAAGGGTGGCCCATTGGACGGCATTCCCATCGCAGGCGATCTGGGCGACCAACAGGCAGCCCTCTTCGGTCAAACCTGCTTTAGCCCCGGCGAAGCCAAGAATACTTATGGCACCGGCTGCTTTATGCTCTTGAACACCGGCACTACACCGGTCCAATCCAAGAATGGTCTGCTGACCACGCTCGGATACAAGATCGGCAACGAACCCGCCGTGTACGCACTGGAAGGCTCCATCGCCATCACTGGTGCACTCGTTCAGTGGCTGCGCGACAACCTCAAGATGATTGAAAAATCATCTGACATTGAAATGCTGGCCAAAACCGTTCAAGATTCCGGTGGCATCTACTTCGTCCCGGCTTTCTCCGGACTCTTCGCTCCCTACTGGAAGAGCGACGCCCGCGGCGCAATCGTCGGTCTGACCCGCTACATCAATAGCGGTCACCTGGCGCGTGCCGTGCTCGAAGCAACCGCATATCAGACAGCTGAAGTACTCGAAGCCATGAATAAAGATTCTGGCGTCGATCTGACTGCACTGAAAGTTGACGGCGGCATGGTCTTCAACGAAGTCCTGATGCAATTCCAGGCTGACATCCTGGGCGTTCCTGTGATTCGCCCGACCGTCGCAGAAACCACCGCTCTGGGCGCTGCCTACGCAGCTGGCCTGGCTGTTGGCTTCTGGGAGAAGGTTGAAGATCTCCGTGCCAATTGGGGCAAGGACAAGGAATGGCAACCCAAGATGGACGAAGAAACCCGCGCCAAACTCTACAAGGGTTGGAAGAAAGCTGTCACCCGCACCTTCGATTGGGTCGAAAATTAATTTAATTGTCGTTTAGAATTAAGGGGCGGGGCCTTGCGCCTCCGCCCTTTATTTTTTTGAAACAGGAGCAACAGAGAGATGAGCAAAAAAAATAAAAACGTCCAACCAAAGAAAAAAGAGGAAATCAGTCTGGAGGAACTCCGTAAGCCATGGATCCAACAGCGCACAGGTATGATAGTGATCACCATTATGAGCATCGCAATGATGATCCTTGTAACAGCTCAAATCGTCATGGGGAGCGGTGAATGGGGGCGCGGTCTGCTCTGGGGTTTCCTGTTTGGGGCAAGCATCTGGTTAGTCTTTTACGGCATGAATTGGTTCCATTCACTCTTCCGCCCGAAACCCCCCAAAACCGATAACTCCATAGATCAAAAATAGAGATTTAGGCATGGTACATTTATTACTCGTCTCACATTGTCATAAACTTGCCCAGGGCACAGCCGAACTTATCCGTCAGATGGCGCCATCCGAAGAGATGAAAATCGGTGTAGCCGCTGGGATTGGCGATGATCATGAAGAAATCGGCACGAACGCAATCGAAATCATGGAGGTCCTGACCGAACTGGCGAAGGATGGTGAGGTCCTGGTGTTAATGGACCTGGGCAGTGCGGTTTTGAGCACAGAGATGGCTCTGCAGATGCTTGACGAAGAGGTAACTTCAAGGGTCAGGATGTGCCCGGCACCTTTTGTGGAGGGGGCAATTGCAGCTGGCGTTCAGGCGAACCTGGGCAGCTCAATCCAGGAGGTCTATGATGAAGCCATGAACGCCCTGGCAGCCAAGCAACAGCAAATTGGAGGAAGCCAAGAGCCTGTGAAGCCGGCTTCAGCTGAGCCCCAAGCCACTGAAAGCAAGCCTGCTGCAGAAAACGAAACTGAAGAAATACTCGTAACCGTAAGCAATCCTTCTGGTTTGCATGCCCGCCCGGCAGCCTTGTTTATCCAGACTGTGAAAAAGTACGATGCCAGACTGACCATTACCAATCGGACCAATTCAGCCGATCCTGTAACCATAAAAGGCATGATCTCGGTCATGCTCCTGGAAGCCAAACAAGGTGATGAACTCCTCATTCAGGCTACCGGGCCGGAAAAGAGTGAAATTCTCTCCGAATTAAAGAGGTTATTTAACAACAATTTTGGCGAATGAGATCGCCTTCGTTTTTCGCATCTAATATCCCGCCGCGCAACCAGAGTGAACAGCAGAATGATTACAAGCCTGCTCAGGGTAGTGAATAACAGTGGAGGTAAAAAAGTTAAAAGACAATTTGCCCCGCCACCACCCTTCTTCCTTTCAGAGTAAAAGTCAACCTCTTTCCCGTAAATGATTGTGTTTCTGCTTGACATCCAAATACCTCAGTCTTATAGTTAAGCGTTCTTAATTATTAAGCAAGGTTAAATGAACGATAAATTTATCGAATCGCTTTTTGATCTGGTCGACCTGATAGCGCGCAACGCTCTTATTGAGCGCTTCCATTTCATCCAGGAATCCGGACTCTCACACAGTCAGATGATGAGTTTGTTCTATTTGAATCGAAATCAAAACGTTCCAATTAATGCTCTGGCAAGCTATTTAGACATTTCAAATCCCGCGGTTTCTCAAATGATCGATCAGTTGGTTGGCACCGACCTCGTCAGAAGGATTGCCAACCCTCTTGACCGCCGGGGTAAATTGCTTGAACTGACTGAAAATGGCAAAGAGATGGTGTCGCAAGCGAAGATCGCACATCACCATTGGATTCAGGCGATCGCCGAGGACATCGAACCTGAAGACCTTCCAGAAATCGAAAAATCGGTACAGATGGTCTACAGAATACTAAAAAACAAAGCAAGTGTCAAAAATTCATCCCCACGCTAAGGTTGTAAGGCAAAAATATGCTTAGACTTAAAAAATATTACTTTAAATACTGGAAATACATTCTATTCACTATCCTGATGGTGGTTGTGGTCGCGGCAGCTGATCTGTCTTTGCCTGACCTGCTCTCAGATATCATCAATGTCGGTATCCAACAGCGCGGCATTGAGAGTGGCGCCCCAGACGCCCTGAGTATCGAAACGATGCAAGCACTGGAGTTCCTGCAAACACCCCAGGAACATCAGATGGTGCTTGAAAATTACGATCTTGTGGAACCTGATTCAGAAAAGGCAATTTCGCTGGCTGATGAGGTTCCTGTCTTGCAAGATGAAGCCGTCTATATACTCAAGCCGCTCGACAGCGCAGAGAAACAAAAGCTGGAAGACCTGATTGCCAAACCCATGATTTTTATCCAGACACTCAACCTGCTCCAAAACGATCCTGAGCGGGCCGCACTTCTACTGGGAGATAGCATCCCGGAGCAATTGAAAAACATCCCCGCGGGAATCAGCCCTCAGCAGTTGATCGATATGATGCCAGCCGAACAAAGAGATGCGCTTAAAAACGCCCTCAGCGTTCACTTATCATCTCTGGAAGGCTCCATATTACACCAGTTGATCGTCTCTTCCATCACGGTCGAATATGACCGCCTTGGAATCGACACGCAAAAAACGCAAACCCAATACATTCTCAACACCGGCCTGCGCATGATTCTCGTATCAGTTATTGGAGTGATTGCGTCCCTCAGCGTAAGCTTCTTCGCCTCGCGTACCGCTGCTGCGGTTGCCAGGGATGTTCGTTCGGGGATATTCACAAAGGTTGAAAACTTTGCCACAGCCGAATTTGAAAAATTCTCAACTGCCTCTCTAATCACCCGCACAACCAACGATGTGACCCAAGTGCAAATGGTCGTTTTTATGATCCTGAGGATGGCGTTACAAGCGCCGTTAATCGGCGCGTTGGGCATCGTGTACGCTCTCGACAAAAGCCCGGGCATGTGGTGGACGATCGCACTGATCGCGGGGCTGCTGGTCGTGGTGATAATGACCATTTTCGCCATAGTCACACCCAAGTTCAAGATCATTCAACAGTTGACCGATCGGCTCAATCTGGTCATGCGCGAAAATCTATCGGGTTTGATGGTTGTAAGGGCTTTCAATAAACAGGAATATGAGGAAGAGCGATTTGACAAAGCCAATTTAGATGTCACTGACAACCAGATCTTCATCGGGCGCGCGATGTCCTTCATATTCCCACTGATGAACATTATTATGCTGGGTGGTCAAGTGCTGATCATTGCGGTCGGAGCGCGGTTCGTCGCCCAGAGCGCGATACAGGTTGGCGATTTAATTGCGTTCATGCAATATTCGATGCAAATTTTCTTTTCATTCATGATGCTCTCCATGCTCTTTATTTTCATTCCGCGCGCGGCCGTTTCAGGTAACCGAATCGCTGATGTCCTGGAAACGCCAATGGTTATAAATGACCCAGCGGAGCCAAAAGAGCTCGATAAACCAGTAAGGGGATTGGTTGAATTTCATGATGTCGATTTCCGCTACCCCGAGGCTGAAGAGAATGTGCTTTGCGATATCAGCTTCAGGGCAGAACCAGGACAGGTTACCACCATCATTGGCTCAACAGGTTCAGGCA
>JBBAES010000062.1:0-8628 GCA_041655815.1 Anaerolineaceae bacterium | reverse complement strand
ACGACGACGGTACTCCGCTTGGAAGCCACTTATCTGATGAATGCCAGATTGACGCAATCGCGCAATCCTGGTCTGTACTCAGCGATGGCGGAGATCAGGCCCGCAGCGCGCGGGCAATGGATCATGTCTGGCAGCGTCTGACAGACCCCAAAAATAACCTGAGCTTGCTCTTCACGCCGCCCTTTGATAAAACTCTTCAGAATCCCGGCTATATCAAGGATTATCCGCCGGGTGTGCGCGAGAATGGCGGGCAGTACACCCACGCCGCCGCCTGGACTACCTGGGCCTATGCAAAAATGGGAGACAGCACCCGCGCCTGGCATCTGTTTGACATTCTCAACCCTATTTATCAGGCTGACAGCGAAGCACGGGCAAGGCAATATCGCGTGGAACCCTACGTCTCCGCGGCTGATGTTTACAGTCAGGGTTCAAAATTGAGAAGAGGGGGCTGGACCTGGTACACCGGTTCGGCCAGCTGGCTTTACCGCTTGGGAATCGAGGGGCTGTTGGGTTTGCACAAAGAAGGAAACTATCTCTATGTTAACCCTGTGATTCCCTCCAGATGGGAGGGTTACACCCTGCAGTACCGTTATTTTGACAGCCTTTATCTCATAGAGGTGAAAAATCCTGAGCGCGTTTCGAGTAATGTCAAACAGATTAAGCTGGATGGGCAGGTAGTGGAAGAAAAAGCAATTCCCCTAAATGATGATGGGAATGAGCATTACGTAGAGGTCGTGTTGGGGGTTTAGCATAGAAATTAAACCGCCCAATAAAAAACTGCTGATGAAATAGGGCCAACCATTCCATGGTGGAGGGAAGTTGAAAAAGTCACTGATCGTGATTGCTGTCTCGGTACTGGTGCTGGTCATAGTTGCCATGATTATCGGGGGCTGGAACCTTATTCTGGAAGGGTTGGAAACAGCCTGGAACACAGCAATTCAGTCCGCCTTAATGTTGGTTGTGTCTTTCATAGTGATCGCTCAAATCCAGATTCTGCTCAGCAGAGAAAGAATGGACAGTTGGCTGGGGAAATACAGCGGTGTCAAAGGAATCGCTATCAGCGCGATAGCCGGCGGGCTCATCCCTGGCGGCCCTTATGTCTACTATCCATTCGCCAAAAGTTTTGCAGAGAAAGGTTTGCCTGCTTACATCCTGATTGCCTTCCTTTTCGGCAAACACCTCTATGATTTTTCTCGCCTTCCAATGGAAATCAGTCTGATAGATCCACAAATTGCCTTGATCCGAAACCTGATTACGCTGCCGATCCCGATCATTGCCGGATTGTTGGCTGAGTACCTGCTCAAAAACCGGACAAAGGCGAACCTTTTCTCTGAAGGTGAGGTCTAAGATGATCCTGACCACCGCAGTTCTCAGCGCTGTGGCGCTTATTTTATTCTTTGTAAACAGGAAAGAAAACGGAAAACAGGTCGAAGGTCTGAAAATCGGCGCCAAAGAGATGTGGCAGTGTTTACCACTGATACTGGGTGCCTTTGTCCTGGCGGGGATGATCGAGGTTCTGATTCCGGGAGAGTTCGTCAGAGACTGGCTCTCGGCTGAGGCTGGAATTAAAGGCATCGTCTTAGGCACCTTAGGAGGTCTGCTCCTTGCGATGGGACCCTATGCTGCTTTCCCCATTATCGCTTCCGTGCTGGCATCGGGAGCAGGTCTGGGCACGGTTGTCGCGCTGATCACAAGCTGGTCTCTGCTGGGCCTGAGCAAAGCCCCCTTTGAATCGAGTTTCTTTGGCCTCAAGTTTTTCTTTTATAAATCCATCCTGAGCATCCCATTCTGCCTTGCTGCAGGGCTGATAGCACAATGGATCGAATCGCTGCTCAGGTAATTGAGTTAAACTGGTCAATTCCAGAACACTCCACGACACGCTCCCACTTGGTCTGCCGGCCCTCTCACTACCCTTTGCAATAATTCAAACTTCTATGTTGAAGGACATGGTTGGAAATCTAAGAAAATTTTTATGTAGTGCTTACGTCAAATGCCACCATAATACAATATATAATCAAGTAAGCTGAATAAGCCAATAGCACGGTAACTATCAGTTTTCTGAAAAAAACCGTCGCTTTGAGTTAAAAAATGCTCTGAACACCTTGAGAGAGGCCCTTTAAGGAGCAATAGTATCGATATGAGAGGTATAAATGACTAACGACAGTTCATATAATGAGACCAAGAACAGGCTTTTCCCAACTTTGAAACAGTATGTACCTGTAGTGGCCAGAGTCCACGGAGGTTCCCATCCGGAATTTCACCAGGTACGGGCGATATTCAACCAGATCGTCGATAAGGCCGAAGCAGCAGGCTCAGCCAAACCCGAATTGACAGAGGAATTTACCCAGTTGCGCGAAATCACAGCAGACTACACAGTGCCGGGAGACGTATGCGAAAGTTACGAGGCTGTTTACAATATGCTGTCTGAAGTTGATCAAGCCTACTTCGCCTAACAGCCAAACTTCGTAGTCAGAAAGAGGATAGTCTTGCAGAGATTCATTCTAAGTAAGAAAAACCAAATCGCGCTGATCGGTGGTATTTTAATCACCATCGGTTTCCTCAGTAAGTTCGCCTTTGAAAACGAAGTTATTGCCACCTGGGCTTTTGTAGTCGCCTCCATTCTGGGTATCGCGCCAATCGCCATCCAGGCTTACCAGGCGCTGAGGGTCAAAGTTGTTAGCGTCGATGTCCTGGTCACCATGGCAGTAATTGGCGCATTCTTCATTCAGAACTTTGAGGAATCAGCTATTGTCACCTTCTTGTTTTTATTCGGTGCCTATCTTGAGCAACGAACCTTGAACAAAACGCGTTCCGCTATCAAGGAACTGACTGAGATGGCACCGGGGAGTGCCTTAAAGCGCTTGGAAAACGGTGAGTACACCGAGGTGGAAGTAGACGAAGTCGATGTCGGCGACATTCTGTTGGTAAAGACCGGCGCGAAGGTTCCTGTTGACGGCACCGTGTTAACAGGCGAGGGTTACATCAACGAAGCCAGCATTACCGGCGAGTCTGTTCCGGTTGGCAAAGACAAAGATTCAAGTGTCTACGCAGGCACAATCTTGGAAAACGGCACGCTTCAAATTGTTGCCGACCGTGTGGGTGAAGATACCACTTTCGGCAGGATAATCGAATTAGTCGAGGAAGCACAGGATTCTAAATCAGCGGCTGAACGCTTCATTGACAAATTTTCTAGGTGGTATACACCGGCTGTCCTGGGGCTGGCGCTGATCGTTTGGCTCTTCTCACAAGATATTGAACTTGCCATCACCATTCTGGTGCTGGGTTGTCCTGGCGCTTTGGTTATCGGCGTGCCGGTTTCAAACGTCGCCGGCATCGGCAATGGCGCCAGACACGGCGTCCTTTTAAAAGGAAGCGAGGTTATTGTTGATTTCAGCAGGGTCGACACGATTGTCTTTGACAAAACCGGTACTTTGACCGCAGGCAATCCTCAAGTAGCAGAACTCCGGCTTTACTCAGACGATACTGAAACCATCAGGGCATACATGGCGAGCGTGGAACACGAATCTGACCACCCTCTGGCCAGCGCGGTTGTTAAATACATCGGAGAGACACGACTGTATCCGGTTGAGAAAACAGATGTTGTCAAAGGTGGCGGAATTGTTGCCCAGGTAGACGCACACACGGTAGCTGTCGGCAATGTCGCTCTCATGGAGCGGGAGAAAGTCCACCTCTCAGAAGAAGCCCATTCCGATATCGCCCAGTTTGAAGCCAACGGGAACTCGCTTGTTCTGACCTCTGTTGATGGTGAATTACAAGCTCTGGTAGGCATCCGCGACCAGATTCGTCCGGGTGTGAAGGATGACCTAAAGAAAATCAAGCGGTTGGGCGTGAAGAACCTGGTGGTGCTCTCTGGAGACAACCAGGGCACCGTCGATCGTGTCGCCCGCGAGTTGGGTCTGACCGAAGCTCACGGGCATATGCTTCCGGAGGATAAGGCAGCTTATATCCAGAATCTGATCGACAAGGGACATATCGTTGCTTTTGTTGGAGATGGGGTCAATGACAGCCCGTCATTGGCTTTGGCGCACATCGGCATCGCAATGGGGAGCGGCACAGATGTCGCTATCGAAACCTCAGATGTCGTGCTGATGAACTCTGATTTCAGCAAGCTGCCCCATGCGCTGGGACTGACCAAAGCGACCGCCAGAAACATGCGCCAAAACATTGTCATCGCAATTGGTGTTGTGTTAGTCTTACTGGCAAGTGTATTTTTTAGTGATTGGATGAACATGTCGATTGGTATGTTTGTTCACGAGGGAAGTATAGTAGTCGTGATCCTCAACGGCATGCGACTTCTGCGTTATAAATTAAGAACTTAGAGAAGGAGACTTGGAAATGCAAAAAGCAACCATACAATTAGAAACATTAACCTGCCCGTCATGCGTTATGAAGATTGAAAACGCAACCAAATCATTGGAGGGTGTGGATAAAGATAGCGTTAAAGTGCTGTTCAACTCCAGTAAATTGAAATTTGACTTCGATGAAGAAAAAGTAGAAATCGAAGATGTCGAAAACGCCATCAAAAGACTTGGCTACGAAGTAAAGAAATCTCAAGTAAAAGCTTAGCAAAATAGAGATAATCCTGGGGTAATATGGGGAATTTTTCTCCGGGATTTTCTATCTATTTATTGCAATTTCCAGACTAAGTGAACTCGATATTCGTCTGCTGGGCAGCCTGTGCGCTGTGTCACCAGTCGCGAAGGTGGCCAGCTTTGTATTTGGTGAAAATTTTTGGATTTATTTGATAACGCTGATCGCGGCTATCTTGCCAGCACGAATGCCATCCCTAAAATTAATCAGACCATAACCAGAAAGGTCGACCGTATTGACTTTTCCAAAGGGTAGGCCTCACAGTCCAATGCTCATGGTAAAACCGGTTTTCGTTTTGTAGATAACAACCACATTTTCTATTTATTTGGGGGTTCGCTCAGGTGTTTCGTGAAAGAAGAGACTTTACACGCCGAAGATTCCCGTCAAAATGAACACGAACATCGATCCGACGATGATACCCAAGGCGGTGTAATTTGCATTGCCGTGCTTGTGAGCGGTAGGGATGAGTTCGTCCAGGGTGATGAAGACCATCACTCCACCGGCAAACGCCAAGGCACCTGGCAGAAGATTGGTGAAACGTACCAGGAACGAACTGGCAAGCAAAGCGCCGACTGGTTCCGCCAAACCAGACAAAAAAGCAACTTTCAAAGCATCTTTTTTGCATATGCCCGCTTTGCATAGAGGCAAAGCCGTTGCGATTCCTTCAGGTATATTGTGCAGCAAGATGGCGGCAGCGATAAAAAGACCGAATTGAGGGTTGTGAAGATAGCCAGCGCCTACGGCAATCCCTTCTGGCAGGTTGTGAAGGCTGATGCCGATAGCCAAAAGCAAGCCTGTATTCACCAGTGAGATGTCAAGATCCTCGCCCTCTCTATTAAGGAATCTGCGACGGTTTCTACCCTTGCGTTTGCCCGGTTCGTCCGTTAAGTCCTGATTTCGTAAGGCGTGCTGCTCGTGTCTTACTTCACGGACCCCAAAGCGGATATGAGGAAGAAAGAAGTCGAGCAGAAACATCACAATAGCACCCAGACCAAAGCCAATTGTTGCTGTTATCCAGTCGGACATCTGGATTGATTTCTGAACCAGCTCCAGAAAAGCCAGGCAAATCATTACCCCCGCGGTGATCCCCATTAAAAAGCCGTAAGACCTTTTACCCGGTCTGCGGATGATCGCTATAAACCCCCCAAGGGTAGTGCCGAGACTGGCCACAAAGCTCAACAAAAAAATGTTTACGATTGGGTGCAAATTTTCAAACATGTAAAACTGTGCCTTCTTTCATTAAAAACCAGGTGCATGATTATACATGGTTTCCAGCCCGGGTAAGCTATTCTATCACTGTCTTCAAGGGTACAATTCTTGCACAGAATACGGCAGGAATTGCAAGCCATGATTAACACCCTCGAGATCGACCCGGCATTGACGGTATTTCCATACGCGTTTCTTTACTACGCGTTGCTGCTTCTATCCAGCGGTCTGGCCTTATTGGCAGTCAATCGCTCGAGCAGGGCGGATAAAAGCGTCCCGCAGACCGCTTTGATGGTCACTTTCCTTATCCAGCTAGTTTTGTTGATGGTCAATTTGCTCGCCTATCGGGGTTTTCAACCTCTTCAGGACTTCTTCCCTCTCCTACATCGTGCCCTCAACCTGATATCTCTGATCTGGTTGTTCTGGGCGCTATTCCGTATTCGTGACCCGGGCTTTCTCAATTGGCTTCCAGCCGCATTAACAAGTTTTGTCCTGATAGCTGGTTTTTCGTTAGGCCTGTGGTGGCTGAGGTTGCCTCCCACACAAGACTTCAACCACACCTGGATGGATTTTATCTGGGTGGGTTTCACATTGTTGTTGATCTCAATCAGCGCGGTCTACTACTACGCGAAATATCGCGCCAGGGTCGTCGAGGCCTGGCTGATCCTGATTGTCTCCGCGCTTGGATTCGCGTTCTACCTGGTTTTGCCATCTTCTGGCAGCATGCCGGCGGCAGTCATGCTCAGTCAGCTGTTTTATTATCCGCTCCTTGTCAGCCTTGCCTGCCAGAATAATGGGAAAAATCAATCACCCACTGCTGATAAACAACCATTTGAGCAAAGTGAGCGATTGCGCTCAAATGTCGTCAATGCTTTTCTGGATATCAGTGTGCAGCCCAGTCAGACCGAGGTGGAAAAAACCCTGACTCATAGCCTGAGCCTCTATCTGATGGCTGACTTGCTTGGCCTGCTAAAGTACGATTCAGCAAACAGCCAGGCGAGCCTGAAGTACACCTATGACTTAATCCGGGAAGACCATATCGACAATATTGAGCTTTCGGTCAGCCAAACGCCAGCCCTGTTTGAGCAACTTAGCCAGGGGGAAACACTGATATCCAACCGGGAGTCGGAGCTCAAAGCGGAAAAACTACATCTGATGCACGTCAGCGGTTACAACCAGATTGGCAATCTTTTGCTTTATCCCTTGGACTCATCTTCCTCTGGAACAAAGCAGGCAATACTTGGGCTGAGTCCTTATACAAATAAAGAATGGGGGCTGAAAGATCTGCAGCGATTGGATCGATTAAGAGAAAACCTCAATAAAGTGCTGGAAAAAGCGGCACTTCTTGAGCAAAACACCCACCAAATCGATGACCTCCGCTCTCTTCTCCTCCAAAAAGAGCTGCTGGTGACCGACATAAGCCAAAATTACGCGCAGGCTCAGACTGAATTGCAGAATTCAAAAAACGATTTGCTTGAAACTCGTCTTGCCTGGACAGAAGAGGTGACTCTCTGGATAGAGCGCCAGAAGGAACTCGAAGCAGAACTGGACACACTTCAGCAAACCATTCACGATAATAAGGACAGCATAAGCGAAGTGGATGACCTGAGAATGCAAAAAAGAAAGCTTGAAGAGGCAATTGCCCGAAGTTCAGAGGAAACCGCCAGGCTGAAAAACGCTATCCAACAGGCCAGCCTGATGCTGCAAAAATTAACCCCTCAGGATGACACCGAAGATTTAGAGGAAAGGTAATAGAGGTTAGCATTTAATGCGATTCAACAAACACCAAACTGCCGCGCTAACGGTAATTTTTATCCTCTGCATGTCTTTCATCGGGGTCATCCTGGGAAGCGTCGCCATTACTGCCATGGCACATTCAGATAGCGCGCCCTGGTATATTAGTTTATCTGGCATGGAAAGGACAGCCACACCTTTTCAACCGAATTCATTCGCCAATATCCTTGAAGATGGCAGTATCGAATTGATCCCGCAGCCAATGTTCACGCCTACGCCTGTGCCTGTCATTCCGGAGGGTGAGTTGCCAAAGAATCAAGTCAATATCCTCATGCTGGGTGCTGATGATTTTGGAGCAAACAACTTCCGAACAGATGTAATCATGCTGCTATCGATCAACCCCAAGCACAAGACCGCCAGTCTGATCTCGTTCCCAAGAGATTTGTATGTCACCATCCCCGGATATTGGTCCAACCGAATTAACACGGTCTGGCAGTTGGGCGGGTTTCCGCTGTTGCAGGAGACGTTCGTTGTCAATTTTGGCTTCCATCCTGATTATTACATGATGGTCAACTATAACGGCTTCAAGGATGTGGTTGACAGTATCGGGGGGATCGATGTAGTCGTAAGCGAAGAGTTGCAGGACAGCTGCCAGACAGACCCAAGCGGTTGGTGTGTCATCCAGCCTGGCGAATTGCACATGGCCGGCAACACTGCTCTCTGGTATTCACGCTCCCGCCTGACCACATCTGACTTTGACCGCAATCGTCGGGCTCAGGAAGTTGTCATGGCGATTTTTAAAAAAGCAGTCAATCTCAACATGCTTACCAAGGTGCCCGAACTGTATGGCCTTTACCGGGAGTACGTCGATACCGATTTGCCCTTGACCCAGGTTATGTCGTTGTTACCCATGGCTAAACCTTTGATGAATCCGGATAACATCCGTCGATTCTCGGTAAGTAATGAGATGGTCACAAACTGGATCACCTATGAAGGTGCCTGGGTGCTTATGCCAAATTATTATGCAATTTCCGATATGCTTAACGAGGCTCTCTACCGCAACGAGTAACTGACAAG
>JBBAES010000061.1:0-8663 GCA_041655815.1 Anaerolineaceae bacterium | reverse complement strand
TTTCTAAGTATTTCCTGTAAGGTCCAGGCTTCTTTCAACTGCCACTTTCCGGTGCGCTTTAAGTAATTTTGATGGTTGAGGATCTGGGTGACCAATTCTTCAATGCCAATGTTTTCGTTTGAGACCGTCTTGAGCACCGGCGGCAGCCACAGGTTTTGGTGTTCATATTCTTCTGTGTTTTCTTCTTTCACAAGAGTTGGGGCCAGCCTGTGTTTACCTGCGGAGCTGGCCAGCGGGCGGTAACCCATTTCGATCATCGATTTCAGGTAGCGCACACTCTGATCGGCTCCGGGTCTGTCGGCTTTGTTGACGACCAGGATATCAGCTATTTCAAGAATGCCGGCTTTGATGGACTGGATGTCGTCGCCCATGCCTGGGACATCGACCACGATGGTAGTGTGGGCCAGATTGACAATTTCCACTTCCGATTGACCCGCGCCGACCGTTTCAATCAGCACGAAGTCATATCCGGCGGCATCAAAGACCTGGCTGAGTGCTTCGGTTTGGCTGGAAAGCCCACCCAGAGCACCCCGGGAGGCCATAGAGCGGATAAAAATGCCTTTATCGCTTTGCAAATCAAGCATCCGCACCCGGTCACCCAAGATGGCGCCGCCGCTGAAAGGACTGGTGGGGTCAACCGCGATGATCGCTACCCGCGGTTTGTTCTCAAGTTGGCGTAGTTGCTTCGCCAGGGCATTGACAAGCGTGCTCTTACCGGAACCTGGTGGTCCGGTAATGCCGATTTTGTGGGCTTTGCCTGTGAACGGAAAGAGTTTGTCGAGTGCCTGTAGCCCCGCAGGGGTGTTGTTTTCAACCTGGCTTAAAACACGAGAAAGGGCGATTCTGCTGCCCTCTCTCAATGATTCACTTAACGACATTATCAAACCTAATTAATCTTGACCGCGTCGCGGATGTCGCGACAGATTTGGCGAGTGTCCGTGCCCGGGCCATAGACCTGGTAGATACCAGCCTCACGCATTGCCTGGATGTCATTCTCAGGGATGATCCCGCCCAGAAATACAAGCACATTATCCTGTCCGTTCTCTTTGAGCTTCTTGATTATTTGTGGGATCAGGGCGTTATGGGCTCCCGATAAGATAGAAAGCCCAATGACATCGACATCTTCCTGCAAGGCTGCTTCGCTGATCATTTCGGGGGTTTGGCGCAAACCGGTATAGATGACCTCCATACCGTCATCCCGCAAGGCGCGGGCAACAACTTTGGCCCCGCGGTCATGTCCGTCAAGACCAGGTTTGGCAATCAATACTCGTATTTTCTTTTCGGTCATAGTCTCTCCAGTTCCAATCCGAATTATAACGTGACATTCTGATTCTGAGCAGGGTAAATTGCTTATAAGTAATCGACGAACCTGCATTATTTGTTAGTTGTCTGTCGCAAAGACCTTCCATATGTGACGCGTAACGCTCGGCCTGGAACAGCAGGGAAACGACCCCACCGACTGGGAGAATGTCATTTTTGGGAAAAAAATTTCTCCGTGCCTGTTATCATCACGATCTCTCCGTAGTAGATAAAATGATAATCCTTCTCCGGGTACGATTTTTCGATCGCCGCGTCTATAAACTGGGTTGGATCAAATTCGGAGGTGTAGATCGTACGGCATTCGATAGTCAACTCTGCTTGTTCAAAGGCGGGGGACTTGACCTTATGTGCCGCAATCGCGGTCAGATCGGTTTCAGCCAGCTTGTTGCCATCCCGTCCAGAGCGAGTGCCCAGGTAGGAAAGTGCTCTTTTATACTCGCGCGGAAACGCGCTGACGGTGAAATCTTTATATTCTTCCATAAACCTGTAGGTGTAACGGGTCGGTCGGACGACGACCTGAACGAAGGGCTTGTTCCACATAGTACCAATGCTGCCCCATCCAATGGTCATCATATTGAAGTCACCGCTCGCGAAATCACCAGCAGCCAAAAGCAAACTCTGCCGGTCGAAAAGGTGATGGGGGTTGATTGAGAGGTCAAAAGCGCGAATTTCGATTTTTTGCATTGGCGAACTCCTTCGTTTGGGTTTATGCCTCTATTCTATCAAATCAAATCCCCGACCTTGCCTTTTGCCAAACTATTTACAGATTGTCATTTTGACGATGATAGAGCGTCTGCACCGAAAACTCATGCTAACAAGGACAAATCATAGAAAGGTATATTATTCCCCCTTTCGTTGATGTAGTTAATGTAATAAATTTTGGAACCTGCCTGTTGTATAATTGCGCTCAGGTCTCCTATGTCAAAGCAAAGTAATCAGTGTCTGAACCTCATTATCCGTTGGGGAGGCACACTTCTCTCCATTGGGATCTTGATTTATCTCCTCAGTCGGATTGGTTGGCAGGAAGCCTGGCAGACCATTCGCCAACTGACCGTCTGGCGCATCTTATTCGTGTTGATGTTGGTGTTCATCTCTCGCCTTGCGACATTTGGCCGCTGGTACACATTACTGAAAGATCAGACTCCCACGCTTAGTTTTACAGATACCCTGAAGTTGACTTTTTCTGGTGAGGTTTTTGCCGCTAAATCTCCCGCTGAAGTAGAATGGTTACTCCTGAAGGAAGCACTATGAATTCAGAAGAGCCCCTAAAGTTTCTGCGTCACTGGCTGCTGCTGCTTGGCGGAGCTTGTATTTGGTTTTTGTTGGAAACCTGGGATGAGCGCAATATCTGGTTCATGGCGATGGCTGTTATGGTGCTGATTTGTGCAGTTTTGTTTTGCCTTACCTGGAGACTCAAGCCCGGTTTTTTGTACAAAGTTGCTTTCTTGAAAAATGATACGGGTAGTTGGATTGCTTTGTCACTGACCGCTCTCGTGCTGACCTTACTTTTCTTCAATCTTCCGTTCTACCTCTTTAGCTATGGCATTGGTAGATTCGCCTTCGCGATTGGATTTTCTGGCATTTTTGCGTTGATCTTATCGGGCAAGACGCAAACTTCATTCCATTTCTCATTTGCCGGATGGCTATTGGTGTTTGGAGTGCTTCACCGTGTAGCAGCCTTTGTGCCAGAGATACAAAGCGGACCTTTTTCATTGGGCTGGTCGGAAGGAAGTCGTTTCTATAACGCCTCTCTTTTCGCTCCCAAATACTTGTACGGTTTAAGACTACCCCTGCCCGCGCTGCCACCGAGCCGTTATCTGATGCAGGCGTTGCCGTTTTACTTTGGCATTCGCTCCATCCTCTTCCACCGAATCTGGCAGGTGGTGCTTTGGTTAGGAATGACTCTGTGGGGCAGTTGGCTGATGGCAAAACGTTTAGATACATCCGCAAAAGTTCCTCTCCCATGGCTGACAGCCTTGCTCTTTCTTTTCTTTTTTCAAGGAGCGGTCTATTACCATCTGATGGTTTGCGTTGTGCTCGTTTTGGCTGGCTATAAAAAAGATGAGCCTCTGCGAACACTGATATTTGTTCTCCTTGCCTCTGTTTGGGCGGGCATCAGCCGTGTCAATTGGATGCCTGTCCCTGGTTTGATGGCAGTCGCGCTTTACTTGCTTGATGTTCCTTTCGACGGGAAAAAGTGGGTTAAATACCTGCTCTGGCCGGCCACGTGGGTTATTGGTGGTTTGGCGGTGGCATACTTATCCAGACAGGGTTACATTGCTATTTCCGCTGAAGACCCAACTCTTTTTGATTCCGCCTTTTCCTCCGCACTTCTATGGTGGCGATTGTGGCCCAACGACACTTTTTCCCTCGGCATCGTGACCGCGATGCTGCTGGTGATGCTACCCGGGGTTGCATTGCTCTGGCTGAAACTTCGCGAAAAAAGTCTGCCAAGGTTGCATTTGCTGCAATGGCTGGGTCTGGCTGGCATCCTTGGGGTTTTCTTAGCTGGTGGGCTGGTGGTCAGTGTCAAAATCGGAGGCGGTGGTGACCTTCACAATCTCGATGGATTTCTGGTATTTTGGGTTCTGATTGTAGGTGGAATTTTAGCAACAAGTTTACGCTCACAGCAGCCAAATGGCCCGCTTGCAGAAAAACAACCGTGGAGGTTCTGGTTAGTGATGGTGGTGACGATTCCAGTGTTGTTTGCTTTTATGCGCGCTGGATTTTGGTCATTTGGTGATGTTCAGTCGCAGGACGCTGAGTTAAATGATCTAAAACGTGCCATTGGTGTTCTTCAAGATCAAGGTGGCGATGTATTATTCATTTCAGAACGCCAATTGCTGACCTTTGGTGAACTCGACCTGCCGGTTGTACCTGAATACGAAAAATTATTCCTGATGGAAATGGCGATGAGCAATAATCAGGAATATCTGAAGCAGTTTCGCCAAAAATTAAAAAGTCATGCGTTTATCGCCATTGTGAGCGATCCGCTTTCAACGAATATTCAAGGCAGTGATCGCAGTTTTGCTGACGAGAATAACACCTGGGTTGAGCAAGTGGTTTTTCCGATGTTAGCAGAGTACGAAAGCGTTTTGTCGTGGTGCAATGGTGAAGTTAACCTGCTCGTGCCGCAAGGTGAAAAAGAATTAATCCTACAATTATTGGAGTCCCAGGTACCAGCTAACTGATGTTTTCCTCAGGATCGATAACCTCGCGTAGCGGGTAAGTCTTCTTATTCTGCAATTCGCAGTATGTACCCATGACCAGTTCAGCGATCAGCCCCAGCAGCACGGTTATGTCAGCCGGGTCATTTTGCAAGTTAGCCCCCATCAGCATTACAACGTCTCAGACTGACTCGTTGATGCCAGTGCTAGTGGCTGCTGCCTGCCCGTAGTTATAACGGAAAACAATTGTGCTTACCAATTCAGGCGCTCACGTTTGATTTCGACAATCGCAAAATGGAAGGCTTTTATTACACACTGGATTTTACTGGCTGGCAGAGGAAATGTAACAAAGTCGGTTATAATTTTGGCGATGATAGCTAAAGACGAAGACAGCATCCTGGCAGCCAAACGGCCAGAAGACAGCGTGGACCTGGCTCTGCGACCAACAACTCTGGACGAATTGATTGGGCAGCAGACAGTCAAGGATAATCTGCTCATCCAGATCCAGGCAGCCAAACAGCGCGGTGAAGCTCTCGAACACGTACTCTTTCACGGCCCTCCGGGGCTGGGCAAGACCACCCTGGCTCACATACTTGCTTCTGAAATGGGTGTCAACATCAAAGTCACCTCCGGTCCAGCCATCGAACGTGCCGGCGACCTGGCGGCGATCCTGACCAACTTGCGCGCTGGAGACATCCTCTTTATTGACGAAGTCCATCGTCTGGGGAAGCTGGTGGAAGAAATCCTTTATCCCGCGATGGAAGATTATGCTCTCGATATTATCATTGGCAAGGGTCCAGCAGCCAAGGCGGTGCGCCTGAAACTGCCCCGCTTCACCGTTGTTGGCGCGACCACCCGTCTGGCATTGCTCTCCGCCCCTCTGCGAGCACGTTTTGGAGCTGCTTATCGTATGGATTATTACGAGCTGGAGTCTCTTGCCGCCATTATTCGACGTGGTGCAGGCTTGTTGAAAGTGCCGTTTGAAGAGGACGGCATTGAAGAGATTGCCAGAAGAGCGCGGGGAACCCCCCGAATAGCGCTGCGATTGTTGCGCCGGGTGCGTGATTTTGCCGACGTACGCGCCACGGGCACCATCACCAAATCAGTTGCCCAGGAAAGCCTGGCCATGCTCAGCATCGATACACTCGGGCTGGACGAAATGGACCGACGCGTGTTGCTTGCGATCATAGATAAATATGACGGCGGGCCGGTTGGCTTAAACACCATCGCCGCATCGGTGAGCGAAGAAGCTGACACGATCATGGACGTGGTGGAACCCTACCTGCTGCAATGCGGTTTCATCGACCGGACTGCCCAGGGACGGGTCGCCACTCAACTTGCTTACCAACACCTGGAGCGCGAATATCGTCCTCCAGCCAGCGCCCAGACAAGCCTTTTCGACGATCCAACAGACTGAGGGCAATTCCCTTTGAAAACAGAGGAATTTAACTACGATCTGCCCGGGCAATTCATTGCCCAGGTTCCGGTTGAACCGCGCGACCATTCCCGCTTGTTGGTGCTTGACCGCCAGAGCGGTGCCATTGAACACCGCCATTTTTTCGACATTGCGGACTACCTTCAACCTGGTGATTTGCTGGTTGTAAACGAGACACGGGTTATCCCAGCCCGCTTGCATGGGAGGAAACTGCCCGGTGGCGGGAAGATCGAAGTTTTGCTGCTTAATAAACTGGACGACTTGAGCTGGGAGTGTCTGGTTGGTGGAAGTGGCATGAAAGCCGGACGCCGCTTTCAAATTGATCAGGGACCCCAAGGCATGGTTGAGGTCATTCTGGAGGGGTCAAAGCGAGTCGTAAAGTTTGATGAAGCGATTGAGCCTTTCTTTGACCTGGCTGGTCACACACCCTTGCCGCCTTACATCCACAACTATGTTGGTGATCCGGAGCGCTACCAGACGGTTTATAACCGCACCCCTGGTTCCGCTGCGGCACCCACTGCTGGTTTGCACTTCACTCCGGAATTGTTGACCAAAATTATCAACCTGGGAATAGGGGTTGAGAAGGTAGAACTGCGTGTAGGGTTGGATACCTTCGCACCGGTGTCCGAAAAAATGGCTGAAGATCACATCATTCACCGAGAATGGTGCCAATTGAGTGAGGAAGTGGCTGAAAAGATTCGGAAAACAAAAAACGAAGGGGGCAGGGTGATCGCGGTTGGTACAACCAGTGTGCGCACCATCGAGAGCGCCTGTCAGGGCTGCCCGGATGGGCAGATCAGAGCGTTTTCTGGTGAAACCGGCCTGTTCATTATCCCTGGATACCAATTCAGATGCGTGGATGCGATGATTACTAACTTCCACCTGCCAAAATCGACATTGCTTATGCTGGTCAGTGCCTTTGCCGGGAAGGAGAATATTCTGCATGCCTATGAAATCGCCAAGACAGAAGGCTACCGGTTTTTCTCCTTCGGCGATGCGATGTTGATTAAATAACAGGGACTTTGATGAGGGTATTATTTTGCAAAACAATCCTAAAAAAGTTTCAATATAAATTTGGAGTATAGTTAAATTGATAACTATCTTTCCTCTACCTCTTGCGTAGATTTCGTTTCAGATGATGGAATGAAAGGAGTTAATATGAAAAATGCTGAGAAATTACTGGTGCTGCTTGTCCTGCTGGGCATGCTGACCATATCTGCCTGTGCAAAGAATACGAAGGAGACTCCAGAAATTGTCGATAGTCCCCCTTCCAACCTGGCAACGACCTCGTGGATAACAGAATCGGTCCAGTCAACACAATCGAACGTAACTATTGAATTACTTCACGTCTCACAAAGAGGCGATGACCTGGTCTTGAGGGTGAAATTTGAGTTGCCTGACTGGAGAAACTGGCATATCAGTAAAGTCAAACTGGTACTGGTGGGAGAAGGAGAATATTTTGACGCCAAAACCGACTTCTTCGAGCGACTCTACCAAAAGGGTCTCAATACTTACTGCCTTTATCAGCCTTCGTATAACGAGGAAGAAAAATGTCTCACCAACAATGAGATGAAAACCTATCAAATCGATGAGCTTATCTTCAGCGATCTTCCCGAAGGGTTTAAGGATAAGCAAATCATCTTTGAGATTTTGGAACTTTCCACAGCGCCCTATGATGCCACCTATTGCGAGGGCGCCCGTCTTACTTACATCGAGGAGGTTTTATCAGCAGATTTTCCTGGATTAAAACTGGAGTGCCTTTCCGACGAAGATTTGATGGGATATAAAATTTCCGAAGACTCGGGCTATGCGGATGATCCCGAAGCGCAAAATGCCCTCACGACTTTAATGGAAGAAGCTTTCAGCGGCAGGCTGACCGGACCTTGGACGCTCGAAATTTCGAAATAGACTTTCTGGCAAGATGACCGGGGCGGTATTAACAACTCTCGCCCCGGTTTGTCTTAAGGCGCAGTCTTACCGATTTAATTAATCAATTTCTAACACCTGTAGCGTACAATCAACTCTGGAACGTTAGTTGCAACATTTAATCAAGAAGAACAGTATAGAAAATTGAGGAAAAATACGACATGATGCGTTTTGATAAATTTTCAGAGAGAGCGCAGGACGCCGCCGCGCGAGCTGCTGAGATCATCCAGCGCTATGGACACAACCAGATCGACTCTGAACACATCCTTTTGGCTCTCATTGAGCAGCCACAAGGATTTGTAACTCAAATTATGGAAGCGATGGATGTGGTCCCCGGTGACATTGTTGACCGGCTTGACAACATTTTGCGAACAACCCCCAAAGCCAATATCTTTGGCGGTCCAGCCGGCCAGGTTTTCCTGACGCCACGAGTAAAAATGGTGGTCGATATGGCCAAGACCGAAGCCAACCGCCTGGGAGATGAATATATTTCAACTGAACATCTCTTTCTGGCCATCCTGGCAGAGAGAAACACTCAGCTTGCACGTATGCTGGAAGAGTTAGGGATTAACCGCGTCAGGGTTTTAGGAGTGGTTCAGGAACTGCGTGGGGGTTCTCGGGTTACTCAGCGAGGAAAATTCGAAGGACGCTACAAGACCCTCGAGAAATATTCACACAATTTAACCCAGGCTGCTCGCGACAGCAAGCTCGATCCAGTTTATGGACGTGAGCTTGAAATCGTGCGCCTGATCCAAATTCTATCCCGTCGCACCAAGAATAACCCTGTTTTAATCGGTGGTGCCGGTGACGGTAAG
>JBBAES010000060.1:0-9008 GCA_041655815.1 Anaerolineaceae bacterium | reverse complement strand
TAGTCAGGATAACAAGCCAGAATTAATTTGTTGACAATGTTTTTGATTCAGTTTAAGCAACTAAGCAATATAAATTAACTACTTGACTTAACTCCTGCCATTTGCTACTCTTTTGGTATAAAATATACGGTGGTGCCTTATGATAGATAGTTTCCAATTGCTTCAAGCAGGTTTTTTTGAACATCCCTTCCAGCGCTATGCTGACACACGTTACTTCTATCCAGGCGTCAGTGAGCAGCGCAAGGTGCTCAGTGTCGCCAGCGACTTCATTTATGATAACAGCGATCCCTCTAAAAATCTGGGCGTTTTCGCCGGTCCTTCTGGCGGGGGCAAAAGCATGCTGGCAATGAAGATCGCGCAAACTCATTACACCTCCCCCGACGTCGGTCAGATCTTTGGCATGTATATGAATACCAACACGCTTACTGAGCCGCGTCACTTCCTGATGGCTTTGGTAGACACGCTCACTCTGCCCTCCTCCCGGTCTAATGCCAATCGCATCGATAGCATCTTCGAACGCCTTCAGGAAGGTAACGATCAGCTTCTGATCGTGCTTGACGGGCCGCCGGTAGATCAGGAATACCTGACGCAACTGCTTGAATGGTCGGTTGAAAACAGTAAAAAGATAAAAACCATCGTCTTCCTTCAAGATATCAATAACGTCACCAGCAACATCGGAGCGCTCAGCCAGTTTCTTGGGCTTTATGTGCCCTTCCGCCAACCAACTCAGAGCGAGCTGGTCAACTTACTTTATTATCGCATGCTCTCCGCTGGCAATCTGGACGCTAAATCTCTGATCAGCGAAGATGAGATGCGCGACCTCACCAACGCCCATGGCACCTCAATTTCAGAGGCTCTCAGGGCAGCAAGCGACTTAATGGTGCCGAAATGGTACTTTTAACCCTTAAATGTGCCGCTTTTGACCCCTTTATTTCTTTTAAGAATCTGCTATTCTTAATTGCACAGAGGTAAAACCGCAATGAACGAGCAGAATGCCTGGCCAGAGATCACAAGCACACTTAACGCGTTGAATGACGAAACGTTAAGCGATCTTCTCGCCTCCAGCCAGCAGCTTTATGACGGTAATTACGTTATCCTGGCTGAACCCACGGTCTACTCCAACTTGTGTCAATATTATCCACTCATCGAAACCGTAGTGCAGGACCATTCCGGGAGACATTTTCGCCTCAACCTGCAATCTAGTGTGCCCATGGGCACAGATAACGAGGCGATTCAGATTTACACCGGCGCGGCCAATATAACTGATGCGATTATCCGTCCTGAGACAATTATCGCTGTGCCTTCTTACCTGCTGCGCTTCGTGCCTCATGTCGGGTCTGCCCCAGTTCTCATCGCCACCGCATTGCGCCAGGCTTTCTACTTCTCCTCCCGCGAAGACGGAGCCAGCCAGCTCTACCCAAAATCTGGCAACGACGTCACC
Organism: Anaerolineaceae bacterium; assembly: GCA_041655815.1. Lineage (GTDB taxonomy): Bacteria > Chloroflexota > Anaerolineae > Anaerolineales > Anaerolineaceae > Mesolinea. Next base: position 7,567 of record JBBAES010000060.1, on the reverse strand, counting down.
ATCGACGTCCAATCCATTCTGCGCATGCTGGGCAACTCCATCAGCCGAGCAAAATTCTTTCGCATTTTCAAAAATGGTCAGATGGATTGGTTTGTTCAGCGCGCTGACCCTGTTCATCAATTCGTAGACGGTCAGATCCGCCGGCTGCCCAACACCTACATCTACCGCGGTCAATTGCTCACACCCGGTGACGCTGCCGACCTGGCCGCCTGGCTGTTGGGCCAAGACCTGACCGCTGAACCTGCCGCTGTTCTGACCCGCGCGCTCCACAGCCCTCGCAATCAGATTTTGACCTTCCCCTTCCGTATGCCAGACTCTCCCAAAGACGCTGGTTTGCCGTCCCTCAGCGTCCACCAAGTCGTCAGCCAGCTGCTCAACACACCCCGGCTCGACCCCACACTCTCAGGTCTGTGTGACCGGCTTTCGAGCCACCTGATTCGCCCGGAAAGTTTTCTGGCATTGCCCTGGTACTGGTTCACCAACGTGCTACCCGAACTTGGAGACGACCTTGGTATGCTTTACCTCATGGCCAAAAATTGCTGCTATATTGACTGGGCGCGCGGGCAAGACCGCAACCACTTCTGGGTGGTTGGCGGGATCGAAACCCTGCAAGGTTGGATCGGGTCAGCAACCCTCCCGAAGCGCATCCCTCACGCATCAAAAAGCAAGCGCGGTCGCCCGCGTAACGAGCAAATTCAGCCCGAGTCGCAATACACTCGCGACTGGCGCGCGGTTAACCGCGAACTGGCCAGCCAGTATCTGCTGCGCAGCGCCACCCGCAAAACCAAAGATGGAACCGACTGGCAACTGCGGGTCAGTGAAGTTCAATTAACTGCCCAGGATGAAACCCTGCGGCAGGCTGTGAGCGCTTTTCTCCATTTTCTCCCCGCGCCCCTCACCGACGAAACCCTCACCGTTTTCGCTTCTGAGCCCGCCATTCAGGCACTCATGCTTGCCCAAAGCAAGAGCCATACTGCACGATTATGTCATTTTGAGACTTTAGCTAATCAGGGTATATGTCATTTTGAGACCTTATCTCCTCAGGAAATATGTCATTTTGATACGCTTGTGGACGCTCTAAATAGTTATTTTGAGACCCTCATTGCGGCTGGAATATGTCAGTTTGACACAATTATTAATATACTTATTAATATAAAACACACTCTGATTTACAATCAAAATTCTGCCCAGCCACATACCCTCGGTCCTCAAAAGGTATCAACAGCGCTTGAGAAAGTTAGCGCTAAAAAGGTGGAAGGAAGAGAAAGCGGTGATTTTAAGGCGAGAATAGCTGATCGAGAAGTCGAGACATCAGGCCAGGAAGACAAAAGTTTGAATGATCTGGAAAGACAAAACGCAACCGGTCCAGCGGTTGAGCATGTGTCGGATCGGACAATTAGAGATGGGTTTGGTCAGGGTAACCATGGAAAGCAAGAAAGCAACCACGAAGACGTGCCGGAGCCCGATTGGGATTATGAAAAACTTCTCTCAACTGCCAACCCAGCCTTGAAAAAACGCATCCTTGACGCCAACCTGCAGCGGATATTGCTCTCATGGTTGATCGAAGCCAGTCTCTCGCCGGGTGTTCATAGCCCCCTGAGTCTGGCAATCAGCCGCACCCTCCAAACCCGCAAACCCGCCTCCCTCACAGCCCAGCACCTTGCCCAGCTTTCTTATTCAACCCTAAGCGAACTGCTCTCTTCAGTGTGCCAGCGGCTTACGTCCGGGCAAACCGGGAGCTTTGCCTATGTGGGAGAGGGCTCTTCCGGCCTGGTTCTATTGCTACAGGGCGTCGACGACCGTGCCACGCAACTGCGCCTGCTCCATCGCCTGGCCTCTTCACTTTATATCGAATAATAGTAAAACTGCTGCATTTAACGCATCCCAGGCTGCTCCTTTATTTTGTAGAGTTCGTGGTTGGTCTGGCTTTATTTTCCTCTGCTGGAGAGCTTATATTTTTCGGATAAAAGGGAGGACTTATTGCGCGCTTGCGTAGGGAAGGGGCTTGCCTCCTTCCGTTTGTTCAATCCAATGAAACGGAAGCCAGGCCATACATTATCGTTGATTGCGCACTTGATCTCTAGAGTCGTATCAGAGAAAAAAGCATGAGAGCAAGATAGGTTAAAGCGATTCGGTACAACTGGCCCGAGATGGTTTTGATTTGCCTATGAATTTGAAACCAATTGTGCTATAAATGCGCGTAGGCATGATAAATTAGAGTCGATCTGTACAGTAGGCCTGAGGAGATTAGGTTTTGTATTACGAATGATGCCGGGACCGGATGAACCGAAAATGCGCGTAGTCATCATCAGTCAAATTGATTTTGTCGAAGATACTTTCCAAACAGTATTGCGTCTCTACTCAAAACAGGCGCGAACGGGGAATATTATTCCAAGCAACAAATGATGAAACCCGCAAATCCTGGAGACTGGCACAATCGGGGTGTGGCAAACGGATCGAGGAACGGTCCAATCAATTTTGCGTGGCTACTCAATTCCGGCGCAATCTCTTGTCGGACGAACGCGGTAATTCATGTAGGTCGGACGCAGTACCGGTGCAACTGTGTAATGAGGTTTCTTTTCCTTCACTCCGACAGTTGGAGAGTGGATTATGGTGCGGTAAAGTAGTGAAGTGAGCACTAATCAGGTCCAAAAAAATTATCCACGCGCAGTCAGTTCATACAGATGAAAGCTTCTGCTGCTACTCAAGGCCGACGTAGACAATAGCAGAGGGTATCCATCAGAAGGACCTATTGCCTCTTTTTGTAGGGAAGGGGCTCGTCTCCTTTTGCCTTTTCAATTCACCGAAACGCGAGTTACGTCAAGACGTTACCGTTGAATACAAACTTAATCTCTGGCTTGGGATTGGCGAAACAAAGCGCGTAGGCAATATAGGGTTGCGAAACTCGTTGTGGCTTTGGAAAATGGCCATATGATAAATTAGGATTGCAGGGAATGATGGTGTAGCAGTTAATGCGCGTAGGCATTAAAGGGTAGAGTTGATCCGTGAAGAAGGTTTGAGGGGCTTATGTTTTGTTTTATCGATGATGCCGAAATCAGCTGAATGATAATGCGTGTAGCCATTATAGTTCTAATTGATCCCGTAAAAGACTTGTCCAAACAGTGATGGGTTGCTACTCAAGACCAGAGCGATTACTTGTCGAGCGAATGCGGTAATTCGTGTAGGTGGGAATAGGGTTCCTTGGCCTCAGTCTACGGTTTGAGAGATTACAGGATCTCGGAGACCTGGTGAAGTGAGCACTAAGCTGGTCCACAAAAGTTTCCCCGCGCTGTCAGCGCACACACCCGACGGTTTGAGGTGTTGCTTAAGACCTGCAGGCATAGGGAAAACGGCTGGACCAAGGCCCAGCCGTACGGAGGGGGTTTATCTCCCTCCGGGAGCGATTGAATGAATGACCAAAGCGGATAAGCCAGGGCCCATACGGAGGAGGTTTATCTCCCTCCGGGAGCGATTGAATGAATGACCAAAGCGGATAAGCCTGGGCCCATACGGAGGAGGTTTATCTCCCTCCGCCAGGAATTGCATTAATGATCAAAGTGGCTAGACCAAGGCCCAGCCGCACGCAACATGCTTGTCTACTTCCGTCCTATAAATGAGGCGCGCATGGTCAGGCTCGCGCGGCCTTGACCTTGGGGTGCTATTCCAGACCGGCACGAACGAGGAATAAATAACACTGGCGCGACCGGAAGATTAATCATCAAAGCGGCTGGACCAAGGCCCAGCCGTACGGAGGGGGTTTATCTCCCTCCGCCAAACAGGTGAGACGGGCACGGTCAGGCCAGCACAACCTTTGGTTTGGGGTGCTACGCAAAACAAGCGCGAAAGGTGACCTCGCCTATTGATCAGCAAACCTTATTCCGCGATTGCGTAAGGAAGGGGCTTGTCTCCTTCCGTCTTTTCAATCTATCTACCGAAACGCGAGTTACTTCAAGACATTATCGTTGATTACAAACTTAATCTTCGGCTTGGGGTTGGCGAAATAGTGCGCATAGGCAATATAGGTTAGAGAAACTTGTCATAGCTTTGGGATGTTAGGTTTCAACCATTAGTATTGCAGCGAGATTTGCTGGGCGATTAATACCCCTAGTCATGATAGATTTGGGCCGATCGGTACAGTTGGACTGAGAAGATTAGATTTTTGTATTACGGATGAAGCCGGGACCGGACGAAGCAATAATGCGCGTAGCCATACCAAGTCGAATATAAGTTGTCCAAGAAACTGTCCAAACAGCATTGTGTCCCTACTCAAAACAGGCACGATCACTTGTCGGATGAACGCAGTAATTTATGTAGATTGGACATATTACCGGGCCAACCGTGTAATGAGGGTTTTTTTCCCTCACTCCGCCGGTTGGAGAGTGGATTATGGTGCGATACAGTTGTGAAGTGAGTACTAAGCTGGTCCACAAAAGTTTCCCCGCGCTGTCAGCGCACACAGCCAACGGCTTAAGGTGTTGTTCTCCACCAGGAATTGCATTAATGATCAAAACGGCTGGACCAAGGCCCAGCCGTACGGAAGGGGCTTGTCTCCTTCCGCTAGCAACGCAATTGATGATCAAAGCGGCTGGACCAAGGCCCAGCCGTACGCAGGGGGCTTGTCTTCTTCCGTCTAGCATCAAAATCAACGAGATCAAGAATCATTGAATTCGGCGGAGTGAGGCAAATCAACCCTCCTTCCGCCTAACAACGGATACAGTAGCGCGGTCAGGTCCCACTCCGCTTTGCTTCGGGGATAGTTAAGACCGGCGCGAACAGGGAAAGCGGTTGGCAGACAACCATTCTGGCCTACAACAGAGGAGATTGGTGGAAAAATAGGGGGCGAGATACGGGTTGTTATGAAACTCTGATAGCCGAGCAGTTAGAGAGGAAAACTATTCCGCATTACAACGGATACACTAGCGCGGTCAGGTCCCACTCCACTTCGCTTCGGGGATGATTAAGACCGGCACGAACGGAGGATTAATCATCAGAGCGGCTGGACCAAGGCCCAGCCGTACGGAGGGGGTTTATCTCCCTCCGGGAGCGATTGAATGAATGACCAAAGCGGATAAGCCAGGGCCCATACGGAGGGGGTTTATCTACCTCCGCCAGCAATTGAATTAATAGACAAAGCGGCTGAACCAAGGCCCAGCCGTACGGAACACGCTTGTCTCCTTCCGTCCTATAAATAAGGCGCGCACGGTCAGGCTCTCACGGCCTTGACCTTGGGGTGCTATTCAAGACCGGCACGAACGAAGAATAAATAACACTGGCGCGACCGGAAGATTAATCATCAAAGCGGCTGGACCAAGGCCCAGCCGTACGGAGGGGGTTTATCTCCCTCCGCCAGAAAATAAATTAAGGGTCAAAGCGGCTGGACCAATACCCTGCTACGCGGGCACACGAGCCCAGCCGTACGGAGTTTATCTCCCTTGGCCCTATGGCGGGTTTTGAGTCGTTGGAATAATGAAACGGGTAGCAAAGGTAGTGAGCAATAATTACCGCCTAACCCTTGCTGTTCTAAATGGCAGCAAGGCAAGAAATGGCAGGTTTACGAACTTCTCACGTATTCGACAATCTCGCTGATTTCATCCCTGGCCACGTAATTGGTGGGATGGTCGAAGGCGTCAAGAATGGCTGCTAGCCACTCTGGTTTGTTTTTAATTTTCCCCATGACCTTCTGGAACACGGTCAACATTTTTTTGAAGGGCCCCTCTGCTTTCGAGAAGTCAATGCCACCCGGCAGGTAAAAGAATTTGTGAAAGGCGAGTTGTTTTTGGTTAAAGTTTCTTTGCTTGATATCGTCAATATCTTTCTGAACGTTGTTATTGCCGCCAGTGGCAAAGATGATAATTGGCTTGTCTTTAAACAGTCTCAGAGCTTGCTTCAGCTTGTTCATCTTCCCCATGTAGACCGCGGTGCCAAAGATAACCCGATCGTAGTTGTCAATCTCTGATTTTGGGAAATCAGAAAACCGGCTGATTTCCCAACCCAGCTCCTCGGCGATCCAGTTGGCATACTGGAGTGTGTTGCCATATTTGCTTTCATACAAAACAATGTTTTTCTTCATTTTTTCATCTTCTCAAGATTCTTTTCCGCCTGATCGGCAGCCATCTTACCGGTCAGGATGCTGATGGGTAAGCCCGATGGACTAAAGGTCCATTGTCCTGCTTGCAGGACGTCTGGAATCGGCGTGAGGCAGGCTTTATTGATTTCCGTATTCTTAGAAATAGCCGGTACCACCTTGTTGGTAAAAGCCCAACCGGTAATGCCGCCTTCAAAATTGCCGCTCAATCTTTCGATCGTGAGGGGAGTGGAACTAAAGCGCTTGATTACTTTTTCTTGCAGGCCCTTATAAATGCTTTTGTCGAGAACCGAAATAATCTTCTGTTCACAGAAGTCCTTGAACTCCTCATAAAAACCTAAGGACTTAACATTATCGATGAAGCGATAATCCATCAGTGTGCTGACTATAACGCCTGTTTTCCCAAGCGGGGCCAGGTTTTCATTCCGCAAGGAAGGGATGGCTATTTCGTAGGTGGTGAATTCTAAAAGCTCATCCATCCAGGCGATGATTTCTTGTTTGTCGGTAGATTTGGTTATATCATCCAGCTTACTGAATATGGCTGATTGGCCAAATTTATTGGGCGTGTAAAATAAATGTCCGCTGCCAATTTTGCTGAAATAATCTTTGTCCAGGTCGACCAATAAAAATAGTGAATAAATTGAATCTCCACCTCTTTTGTCCCTGAGCAATTCTATTCTCTCTTCAATATTATTTTTGACTTGAGATTCAGACAGGGCATCCATATCGATCGAATCGTAAAGCCGCTTTTGATCGGCAGCCCACACCAATTGTTCGTATTGGTATTCCTGATCGCTGCCATCCACGATGGTTTTGTTGATAAAGTCGATCTTCTCGATCTCGGTGCTGGTTTTGATGTGACCGCCCGCTTGAATAATATAATCTCTGATCTTTTCGATTAATTCATAGGTTCCATTGGCTGGATATTCATAATCAAGGTAAAGACTAAAATAGCTCAAGGCAAAAGATGCGGGAGTTTCCTGGAAAAAGTGCTGGGCGATAAAATCGATCAAGGATTGATTATCCGTAAATCTGCCTAAAAACTCATATACGGGAGCAGAAAAGTTTTTGAGCTTACCGATTTTTGTCATGAATTTGAAAGTCCATGGAATCAGAGTCTTGAACAGATATTCCCGGTCATTCTTCAAATCTTTAAACAATGGATTTTCAATTCCATATAAAACATCCATAAAACCCATTACCTTTTTCATTTCATGGAGGATGTTTCGGATATCCTTTTCGTTATCGGGGTAGGTTCTGACAAGCATCGCCTGGTAATCTTCCAGGCTCTCAATGGTCTTAACCTGAACAATTTCGTCTTCGACGCCAATCGAGACGATGTTTTTTATGAATTCAAGCTCAATGCCCAATTGCTTCAGCATGGGCTTTACGATTCCAGAGTCCACAATCCCTCTGACACCGCCATCAAATAAAAAGCCATCAACGGTAAATGAACTTACCAGGCCACCCACATGGTCTTCT
>JBBAES010000059.1:0-9018 GCA_041655815.1 Anaerolineaceae bacterium | reverse complement strand
ATAGCTTATTATTATACCGTCAACGGGCAGCACCCCGCCACAAATTCAAGGTCAGCCTGCCGGCGATGAAATTGTGCCTCCTGTCCGATGAAGGCATGGACATGCTCCTTCAACACAACCTTTTTTTTCTGCTCTTTGTGATAAGATGATTTCATGTTAAAAGCCTTGATCCAAACCTTGCGGCCGAGGCAGTGGACCAAAAACCTGGTCATTTTTGCCGGCTTGATTTTTGATGGCCAGTTCCTCCAGCCGGTCCCGTTGTTACGCGTATCAGCAGCAGCTCTCCTGTTCTGCCTGGTCTCAGGGGTCACCTACACGATCAATGACCTGCTCGACATCGAAGCAGACCGGCTTCACCCACAAAAGCGTTTTCGTCCGATTGCTTCGGGAAGATTGAGCAGGAATCAAGCGATCATTTTGATCGTCTTTCTATCGGCACTTTCACTTGTTGGTGGTTACCTTTTGTCTCCCAACCTTGCGCTGATTCTGGTTTCTTACAGTCTCTTGATGCTAATTTATTCCAAGTGGCTGAAGAAAATTATGATCCTGGATGTGCTCGTGATCGCTGCAGGCTTTACCTTGCGTGTGCTTGCTGGCTTGAGCGTTATCCAGGTAGCCTATTTCTCCCCCTGGCTTTTTGTATTGACCTCACTGCTGGCAATGTACCTGGCTTTCGGCAAACGTCTGGCTGAGTTGAAGCTGCTGGAAGCCAATGCAAGCAGCCATCGCAAATCGTTGGATGGGTATTCCGTACCGCTGCTCAACCAATACATCCTGATTGTGCTCGGTGCGATCCTGATCACCTACACTCTCTATACTTTTTCTGCTCATCCCGTGCAGACCAGTTCTGCCATGATGCTGACGATCCCGTTTGTTGTTTATGGCATATTTCGCTATTTATACCTGATCCAAAGCGACCTAATCACCTCCTCTCCTGAAGAAGTTTTGCTAAAAGACCGACCGCTCCAAATTGCCATTATTTTATGGGGGTTGTCAGTTCTGGCGATTCTGTATATCGTTTTTTGAGGTCATCATGCCAGCAATCGCTCAATCAGCCTGTGGAAAAGCTATCCTTCTGGGAGAACACGCCGTTGTTCACTCGCAGCCAGCCATCGCAATCCCGCTCTCAAGCAAACGCATAACTGTCAGGGTAGAAGCGCAAATAGTCTCGCCTACGGGGAAAATATGGGTGAATTCGCCCGTTCTCGGCCTCAACCAGGACTTAGGCAGCCTGCCTGAATACCATCCTCTTTTTCAGGCCGTTCGGCTCACACTCGCGGAGCTCGGCGTTATACAAGGCCCCAGCTGCACCCTTCATATTTCTTCAACCCTGCCAATCAGCTCTGGGCTCGGCTCCAGTGCGTCTTTGGCTGTTGCGACAATCAGAGCCCTGTCTGAATTCCTCGGTCATCCATTGGACCTCGACACGGTCAACAGGATTGCCTTTGAATGTGAGACCTATGTACACGGCAAGCCTTCTGGAATCGATAACACCGTGGTCACCTATGAGAAGCCGATCTTTTTCCAAAAAGACAGAGGGGCGGAGATAATTCAACCTGGGAAGCAGTTCACCTTCGTTTTGGCTGATAGTGGAGTGAGCAAGTCAACCCATCAAACGGTCGCTGGCTTGGCAAGAGATCTGACTGACGATTTTGAGACGATCCAGCCAAAACTGGAGCAGATCGGTTTGCTGGTCATTCAGGGAAAGCAGGCCCTCTTGCAGGGGAACACTGATAGCCTGGCAGACGCAATCAACCGCAACCAGGCTCTCCTGTCGGACTTGAATCTCTCCTGCCCCGAGCTTGACCTTCTGATACGTGAAGCCATGCGGGCAGGCGCCCTGGCAGCCAAACTGACTGGTGGCGGCAGAGGCGGGCATATGCTCGCCCTGGTTGAAGATGACAAAATCGAGCCGGTGCTCGAGGCATTACAGAAAGTTCTGGGGTCAAACCCATTCTTTACCATCGTGAAACCAGGAGCAGAGGCATGACCTACGGGCAAACTTTATTCCTCAAACTCGGAGGCTCGCTGATCACTGACAAAGGCAAGGCTGAAACCGCTTTACCTGGACTTATTTTGAGTCTTTTGGCCGATTTTAAGCGCTATCTCGAAAAAAACCCTGACCAAAAAATCCTGCTCGGGCACGGGTCTGGTTCTTTCGGACACCATGCCGCGGTAAAGTACAACACACGCGCTGGGGTCTATAGCCCGGCAGAGTGGCAAGGTTTCAGGCAGGTTTGGGAAAGTGCCAGAAAACTGAATCAAATCGTCTTAGACCTGGGCAGGCAAGCCGGCCTCGAACTGATTTCCTTCCCACCTTCAGCGGGTCTGCTCTCAAGGCATGGCGAGGTAAAAGATTGGAATCTGGCACCAATCGAACGCGCGCTCGAAAACGGACTCATTCCGGTCGTATATGGCGATGTAGTTTTCGACCAGGTACTCGGTGGAACCATTTTTTCGACCGAGGAACTTTTTGCCCACCTGGCAACCAGGTTGAAACCCAACCGCATTCTTCTGGCCGGAAAAGAAGCCGCGGTCTACGCTGATTTTCCCAAAAACCAGCGGCCGATCGCCCACATTCCCAGAACAGCAGCCCTGGAGAGCTTCCTTCAGGCTTCCCAAAACGAGGATGTGACCGGAGGAATGCGCTCTAAAGTAACTCAGATGCAGGCGGTTTGCCTGGCAAACCCTGGTGTCAGCGTAGAAATCTTCACAGCCAGTCAGCCAGGTGAGCTTTTTGAAGCACTTTCTGGCCGGCATTCAGGAACTATTATCTCCTGAGACGCACAGTTTGGAGTTTAACTGACATTTAGACTATACTTTTCTTTCAGGGTTTGACATGATTTATACGAGACAACAATTAGAAGAATTCGAATCACAACAACTGGCTTCCTATGCAATTCACAGCAAAAATTCTAAAGGGCGTAAGTTCCCTGAGGAAGAAGCCGATTTGCGCACCCGCTTTCAACGCGATCGCGAACGTGTGATCCATACGACCGCTTTCAGGCGTCTTGAATACAAAACTCAGGTTTTCATCAACCATGAAGGGGACTACTACCGAACCCGCCTGACGCATACCCTCGAAGTCGCTCAGATTGGCCGTTCTGTTGCCCGCTCACTGGGCGCCAACGAAGAATTGGTCGAAACCATCTGCCTGGCACATGACCTGGGTCACCCACCTTTCGGTCATTCTGGTGAAAGCGCGCTTGCGAAAATGATGACTGATCAGGGTGGTTTCAATCATAATCACCAATCTTTGCGAATCGTGACCGTACTCGAAAACCGTTACCCTGACTTTCCTGGTCTCAATCTTAGCTGGGAAGTTTTGGAGGGCATGGTCAAACACGAGACGGACTATGACCGCTCTGATGTTCAGGATTATGATCCGGAATTACGCGGGCACCTCGAAGCCCAGATCGCCAATGTAGCCGATGAGCTGGCGTACACCTCGCACGACCTGGACGATGGCCTGCGTTCCGGAATGATCACTCCCTCTCAATTAGACGGCATCGCCATCTGGGAGATTATCAACGAAAGCATCGGTCGCCGAAGGTCAGACGCGTTAGACGAACTGACCCGCCATCAAATCATACGCCGATTGATCAATTTCGAAATCGCCGACCTGGTGCAGTCTGTCGATCGCTACCTGCGCAAGAGCAACATCAAAACAGCCCTCGAACTACAGAAACTGCCCTACAACGTGGTCGGTTTCAGTGAAGACATGTACCGTCGAAACCGTGAGCTGAAAGACTTTTTATTCAACAACCTCTACCGGCATTACCGCGTGGTGCGCATGGCTGCCAAATCAGAGCAAATCATTTCCCGGATTTTTGAGTTGTATCGACAAAATCCTTCCGCCCTTAATCCCTCGGTCCAGGCACAGATTCCTGAACGTGGTCTCGAACGCACCATCTGTGACTATATTGCCGGCATGACCGACCGCTTCGCCGTAGATGAATATCAACGTCTGTTCGACGTAACAGTACTGCCATAGAAAGAAATTATGCATGAACCACTGATCCTTACACCAACCGGAAAAGCCAAGCTGGAAAAGGAACTGGCTGAATTGACAGGTCCCCGTAGAAATGAAATCTCGAAACGCTTAAAAAGCGCTATTGAAATGGGCGATCTCTCCGAGAACGCCGATTATCACGCCGCCAAGGAAGACCAGGGCTTTCTCGAGGGACGTATCCTTGAAATTGAATCGATGCTCTCCCAGGCTGAAGTTATTGACGAAACTCCTTTAGACAATTGCAAAGTCCAGATAGGGAACCGCATCACTATTCAGGAAGAAGGCGATACAGAAGAAACTTGGACATTGGTCGGCGCCAGCGAAGCAGATCTCAAACAGCGAAAAATATCTTACCTTTCCCCCATCGGGGCAGCACTGGTCGATAAGGAGGTCGGGGAGATCGCTGAAGTCGAGTTGCCTGATGGTTCGACAATCTTTTATAAGGTGCGAAAAATAGAATAATCTTCCTGGTTCAATCCAAAAAGCGTTGAGGAATCCCTCAACGCTTTTTTCAAACTGTAAGGTTTATTTTCGGTAAACTGCTAACTCGATCGTGTTCCTCTGGAAGTAACTATCCTCTGGCAAGGGCAGATCGCCATATGAAACATCCACGATTCGCCCTTCCATTCTCAGCGTCGCTGTCTCCAGACGGAAAAGCTTGCCTGTTTCGGCCAGGATTGGTTCACCTCTGATCTCCAAGCGCTGCCGAATGTTCGGGTCGTTGTATGCGTGTTTGCTCATGATAACTTTCGTTATGGTTTGAATATCATTTTTGTCGAAGAGCCAGATATCAAAGGCAGAGATCTTCTTGGGCTCACCCACACCAATCAAATCAGAAATACTGATGCCGCATTCGCCTAAAAAGGCTCCGTTAGGTGCATCAAAAATAAAGGATTCATCATAACGGTCGTCACCAAACATATAGGTTGACATAAATTGGGCAACCGGTTTGCTGCCATTGGCATTGCCATTACCATTGCCGCTTCCGTTAGCGAATACTGATGCGCGCTGCGCTGGTGGCTTGGGTTCTTCAACTTCTTTTACAGGTGCTCTCTGTACAGCCACAGGCACTGCCTGGCGTTTAACCGCGGCTGGAGGCAACTTGTTTTCAGTTGCAGCTTGATGCAGGGAGGGTGTGCCGAAATTAAACCCGTGTTCCCTGAAGTAAAACCAATAAGCCAGCCCTGCGCCGATAATCAAAACTCCCAGAAGTCCGAGTCCTACCCAAAGCAAGGAGTTCGTGCCTTCCTCTTTGAGGACACCGTCCACCAGGATTTCGGTACCATCCTGCAGCGTTGTCGACGGTGTGGCGAGCACAGAGCCGCTTTCTGGCAAGGGAGCGTTTATTGCAGTGCTGAAACGTTGAATCTGTTCGCTATTGAGAAATCCCGGATTTGTTGTGAGTTCCATCAATGTCTCTTCCGACTTTTCACCCAACTCAGCGTAAGCCTGCATAGCCTTAAGCTTGTCACCGGTCAGCGTGTAGGTCGTGATGGCGTTGCGAAGATATTCTAGGCGTAAATCCGGGCGTAGGTTTTCAGCTGACGCGTTTGTCCACGGAACCGGGAAAGCGTAGCCAATCAATAACCCCAGCAGTAAACCAGCTAAACCGGCAGCAACCGCCAGGTTTCGCGGGATTTTTAACTTTTCTTTAATGGTTTCGGTAAAGTTTTCCATAACCTGCACCTCTCAGGACAATACGTATTGCCTCAGTAGGTGCAGGTTTTATACCAACGGAAATCTATTCTTCAGCATTTTCGCGTGGGATGCGCGTATGGCATTCCTTGCACATAATTGCCTTGTTGCCCTTTTCAACCAGCACGCCGCCACAATTGGGGCAGGCCTTTCCGATTGGTTTATCCCAGGAGGTGAAGTCGCACTCCGGATAGCGGGAACAGCCATAAAACTTACGGCCTTTTTTTGTTCTTTTCTCGATAACATCCCCAGTTCCACAAGTCGGGCAAGAGACACCAATTTTTTCGAGCCAGGGCTCAGTGTATCGACACTTGGGAAAATTGCTGCAGCTGATAAACTTGCCGTACTTCCCGGTTCGAAATACCAGCTCCCCACCGTCCTCGGGGCAAGTCCGGCCTACTTTTTCAAGCTCTATCTTGGTTTGAGGCATGTGCTTACGAGCGTTCTCAAGCTCTTGGCTAAAGGGAGTGTAAAATTCTCCGATTACATCTGCCCAAGCTTGCTCCCCATCTGCGATTTTGTCCAACTCTTCTTCCATTTTTGAGGTAAAACCCAGATCAACAACACGAGGAAAGTATTCAACCACCAAATCATTGACAAGAAAGCCTATTTCAGTTGGATAAAGACGTTTGTTTTCCCGGCTTACATATCCGCGGATCTGGATTGTTGAAATAATCGGCGAATAGGTGGAGGGTCTGCCGATTTGGTTTTCTTCCAGTGCCTGAATCAAAGTTGCTTCGCTAAAGCGAGGCGGCGGCTGGGTGAAATGCTGAGCAGGATCGAGACTGAGTAAGTTTTGTTTCTGCCCAATTTCCATCACATCTACAGGCAGATCTTCCAGCTCTTCTTCCCCGTTCTCATCATCAGCTTTTTCATAACGATAGACCGCGCGAAAACCCGGAAACACTTCCCGGTTACCAGTAGATTTGAGCAAATACAAACTGTCGTCTGTTTTGCCTTCGACCAGAACAGTGGTGATCTCAAGCACTGCAGGATTCATCTGGCTGGCAACAAAGCGCTGCCAGATCAACTGGTAGAGACGATATTGGTCTCGGCTGAGCAGTTTCTTTAACGATTCCGGGGTTCGGTTAACCGAGGTTGGTCGGATCGCCTCGTGCGCTTCTTGCGCAGAGACCGCCCGGGTTCGATAGTGAGGTTGTTTGTCTGGTAAATAGCTATCACCATAGCGCTCACGGATGTATGCTCTCGCTTCTTTTACTGAATCTGCTGAAACAAAAACTGAATCCGTACGCATATAAGTGATTAGACCGGTCTCTTCACCATTTCCCAGGTCGAGCCCTTCATACAACTGTTGCGCAACCGACATGGTCTTCCTAGTCAAAAAGCCTAACCTGCGGGAGGCCTCTTGTTGCAAGGTGCTGGTGATGAACGGGGCGCCAGGACGTATCTTCTTGCTCGAAACGTTGATCTCGCTGATTTTGTAGTCAGCTTTTTCCATTTGCTTGACCATAGCCATGGTTTGTGCTTCATTTTCCAAGCTCATGTCAAGGTTCTCGCCGTCTACCTTCGTTAACTTAGCCCGATATTGCTTATCACTGCCGTCGGGGTTGAGCAGGGCGTGTATTGACCAGTGTTCGATCGGTATAAAGGCATCAATTTCTCGCTCGCGTTCAACCACCAGTCTGAGGGCAACTGATTGCACCCGTCCGGCTGAGAGTCTTCCCCTCACTTTTGCCCAGAGAATGGGCGAAACGCTGTAACCAACCAGCCTGTCAAGGATTCGCCGGGCTTGTTGAGCGTCGACCAAATCCATATCGAGTTCTCTTGTGTTTTCGAAGGCTTCTGCAATCGCATTTTTGGTTATCTCGTGGAAGACTACTCGCTCTGTCTTCTCCGGAGCAATTTCCGCAGACTCCATCAAGTGCCAGGCAATCGCCTCTCCTTCGCGATCAGGGTCTGTTGCCAGGAATACTTTGTTTGTTCCGCCTGCCATGCTTTTAATCTTCTTGACAATTTCTCGTTTCTCGTTGGGAACCCGGTATTTTGGCTCAAATCCGTTATCCACATCCACGCTTAACTGTGATTTCAACAGGTCGCGTACATGCCCAACCGATGCGACAACTTCATAATCCTTGCCCAGAAAGCGCCCAATTGTACGAGCCTTAGCCGGGGATTCAACGATTACCAGGGGCTTGCCACTCACTCTCACTGATTTGCCAGCCGATTTTTTGGAACTGCCCTTCTTGCTTTTCTTGCTGGCAGTCTTGCTGGTTTCACCTGTCTTTTTCTTTTTCGCTTTTGGCTGAGTTTTTAACACAACAGGCTTTTCTAGCCCTTCATGCGCGGGCGTTGAACCAATTCGGTACATTTTTGCCCCACAAACAGAGCAGGTGCCGGTGGTAACCGCTGAGCCGCGGGCATTAAAGCCAGCAACAGGGTCAACCATTTCTCGTTTTTCTTTACACTTTAAACAGTATGCTTCCATAATAATTTCTCCTGGCTGCTATATTTCCCACAGCAGCCGGGCACTATAATACCATATCCAATTTGTTGTCAAGGGCAACCTGGTGAAGGTTCTAGCCTATATCCCACTTTTTAACGCGTTGATATTCCATGCCGTTTTCTCTCTGCACTATACCTTTCAGCTCCATCATCGTCAACTCAGCAGTCAGCTTTTCGATGGTTAGAGAGGTGCGGGCACAGATTTCATCGATATGCAAATTTTCATCCCCTAAAATTCTAAGAATATTCTTTTCAATCGCGCTGATCTCGACGGTTTCCGATTTTCGCTCTCTGCCAGTGCGCGCCAGATTCAAAGTCTCAGTTATGATGACCGGGTTAGTCATCGGTGTCGCCCCCTCCGCGATCAACTGGTTTGTCCCTTTACTCATTTGGGAAAGCACCGAGCCAGGTACAGCAAATATTTCTCGTCCCTGTTCCAGCGCAAATTTTGCTGTGATCAAGGCCCCGCTTCTCTCGCCGGCTTCAACCACCACAGTACCTCTTGAGAGTCCGGATATGATTCGGTTTCTGGGAGGGAAATTGATGCCATCCGGCTTGGTTCCAGGCGGGTAATCGCTGATTAATGCACCGTGCTTAACGATTTCCGAAGCAAGTTTTCTGTGATCAGGAGGATAAATCACATCCACCCCTGATCCCAATACAGCAAAAGTCCGTCCCCCTACCTCCGTTGCCGCCTGATGCGCGATGCCGTCCACCCCCCGAGCCAATCCGCTCACGACCGTGATTCCGTTTCCTGCCAGGTAGGTGGCTGTGTCGTGCGTGATCTGCCGGCCATACTTTGTCACATTTCGGGTTCCTACGATCGCAATGGCAAGGTCATCCTCTGG
>JBBAES010000058.1:0-9033 GCA_041655815.1 Anaerolineaceae bacterium | reverse complement strand
TCAGCCGTGCTGCTTCTTACTCCAGTGGAATCAAGTCTAAGCTCTCTCCATCCGGCCGCCACACAACCCGCCTGACTTTCAAGCTAACCCCAATCAATTCAGGCAGGATGACTTCCATTTTCACTGTCTCAGCACTGGTCAAAAAACGCTTCTTTCCCGCTCTTTTCCGCTCCGCCAGCAGCCCCCGTCCTTCCAGCACTCGCCGTACCTGTCGGGCCACCGCCGGCGCAGGATCAATGACCCTCACGTCTTCTCCCCCGATTTCCCTTATCAGCGGGATCACAAAAGGGAAATGCGTACAGCCCATCACCAATGTATCCACCCCCTCCCTCAACATTGGTTCCAGCGCCTCTTCCAATATCTGACGGGTTTTTGCAGTATCCAGGTAACCTTTTTCGATCTGTCTGACCAACCCCGGGCAGGTAGCCTGAAAAACCTGCACGTCATGTGCAAAGCGTTCTACCACCGAGGCATAAAGTTCGCCTTGAAATGTCGAGGGGGTCGCCAATACACCCACCTTGCCATTCAAGGTTTGTTCAGCCGCAGGTTTGACCGCCGGCTCCATGCCTACAAAAGGATAATCAGGGTAAAGCCCGCGCAAATGTTTGAGCGCAGCCGCCGAAGCCGTATTGCAGGCGATCACGATTAACTTTGCTCCCTCATCCATCAGGTAGCGTGTAACTGCTTCCGCTAGCAATCGAACCTCTTCCAGGCTGCGTTCTCCATAGGGCACGTTGGCTTGATCGGCAAAGTAAATCAGGTCTTCCCGGGGCAGCAGCTCACGCACAGCCCGCCAGACTGTCAGACCGCCTACCCCTGAATCATAAATGCCAATGGGGGAAGCCGCAGAAACATTCTTGCTCATGGGCTAATTATAATCTCGCTTCACTGCACTCACGAGTTTCAAACAATCCCGGTGCCATGGCAGTAATATCGCCTCTACATCCATCTCAAAGGTTTGAGAGTAAGGAGAGATCTTGTCGTGCTCTCTAACTTAGCAGTAAAAATCCCGATAGCTTTTTTTTCATAGACTCTCACCTGAGTTTAAAACAAAAAGCCCCTCCGCTGTAATTTGGAGAAGGCTTTTCAAGCTAAGAGAACATCTGCTGTTCCCTTTTTTATATACTAAAAGCGCTGCTTAAGGCGGGCGCTCTTGCCAGTTCTTTCACGCAGGAAGTAAAGACGAGCACGGCGGACGCGGTTATGGCGTTCCACCACAACTTTGGCAATTCTGGGCGAATTGAGCAGGAAAGTGCGTTCCACGCCGATACCGTTGCTGGCTATACGGCGGACGGTGAAAGTGGCATCGTTTCCATTTCCACGCACATACAAAATTACACCCTTAAACTCCTGGATACGTTCGCGGTCACCTTCCTTGATTTTCATGTGAACACTGACGTTATCGCCAGGAAAAAGATCAGGAATGTTTTCGTTCTTTTCAGCTTGCACAGACTTCAATAATTCTGTATGGTTCATGGCACTACCCTTCTGACTCACTTAATTAAGCGTCTCGAGGTTCTTGAGACGCGGAGGATGAGTATAACACAAAACCCCACAATTTTGTCAAGTGATTCTTCTATCGTCAGGGCAAAATGATAGGACATTTCTATCTTGCCTGACAAGTGAAATTCGAAACGCTTTACATGGAGATATCCTGATCTTTGGAGAAGTGATTGAATATCAACAAGGAAATGGTTGTCAGAACGGTGAGTATTGTAGCAAGTGCGGCTGCGACACCATAATTGCCGCGGATGATTTGTGTATAAATTTCAACCGTGAGGGTGCGGGTGCGTGCCGTGTAAAGCAATATGGCAGTTGAAAGCTCGCTAATCATCGTAATCCAGGAAAGGATCGCTCCTGAAATGATGCCAGGTGCCATCATGGGCATAGTTACTTTATAAAAAGCCTTGGCTTTGGAACTTCCTAAACTAAGCGCAGCTTCTTCAATGCTCATCGGAATTTGCTGCAAGATGGCTGCGGTGGAGCGAATCGTGTAGGGCATTCTGCGAATGACTAAACCGATGACCATAATTGCCAGTGTGCCACTTAGGATCAAAGGTGGTTTGTTAAATGCAATCAGCAAGGTGATTCCAATAACAGAACCGGGGATAATATAAGGAATCATCGATACGGTATCGAGAATTTTGGCGACAACGCCTGAACGCCGAACCGAAATATACGCTAACAAAACTGACAGAAAAACGACGATCACAAGAGAGATGGCCGGGATAATAATGGTGTTTTGGATAGCGCTTCCCACCTTCGTGAATGCGGTCACATAATTATTCAACGAATATCCGGGGGCAAATGTAAGTCCCTCCACATTTTTGAATGAGGTGTAGCTTACATAGACTTGGGGCAAGATAGAAAAACCAATCAATAAATAAGAAAAAACATGAATCAGAATGTTTTTCAGTCCTTCTGCTTTTTTGGGATAAATCCTGTTCATGGCATTCATTGAAAAAGTTTTACGATTGGAAATGTATTGTTGTGCCAGGAAAATGATGGTTGTAATCAGGATTGCAATCACCGATATCGCCGCTGCGAAGCCATCGTCCCCACCCATTTCACTGATAAACTCATTAAAAATAGTAACTGGAAAGGTGCGGTATCCTTCACCTATGAGCATAGGAGTACCAAAGTCTGCTAAAGCGCGCATAAAGACCAATAAACTGCCGGCAAAGAGGGTTGGAGCAATAATAGGGATAAGTACCTTGAAAAAGCGTTTAATTCCAGCTGTGCCTAAGTTTTCGCTGGCTTCTAATAAAGAGTTGTCCACGTTTTTTAGAGCACCGGAAACGTACAAGAATATTAACGGATAAAGCTGTAAGGTTAATACAATAAGAATGCCTGAGAATCCATAAATATCAGGCAGAACAATGCCGAGAGTGTTCTTGAACATGTTGGTGATAACGCCATTACGACCAAGCAAAAGGATCCATGAATATGCGCCTACAAAGGGCGCGGACATGGAAGATAGGATGATCAGAATGCGTAAAAGACCTTTGCCTTTAATTTCGTAACGAGCGAATATGTAAGCGAGTGGCGTACCAACGATCAGAGTGAGAATCGTGACGGCTGTGGTGACCTTGAAGCTATTGACCAGAGTGTTGAAGTAATAGGGCTTGCTGAAAAACCTCACAAAATAGGAGAGTGTAAACGCTCCGGTGTCTTTATCGATAACCGCCTGTTTGAGCAAATTTCCCATCGGAAAGATGAGAAATAACCCATAAAGAGCTAAAATCAGAAGCCCGACTATTGACCAAATATCAAACTTAGTCTTCCGCTTCATGATTCCACGCCCTCCTTTATTAGATTCTGACCGCCGTCTTCAGAAAAGACGTTCACCTTTGCATAATTGACGGTAAGTGAAACTTCTTTGCCCAATGGCAGCGATTCGTCTAAAGATGATTCATGAATGATTTCGACTGTTTGTTGATTGTGTTTGAGCTCGATGATCTGGTGAGAATTAAGCCCCAGGAAGTAACTATCACGCAAAATGCCTTTAAGATTGGTTTCCTGAATGCTGTGATAAAGGTTTTCAGGCCTAATAGATAAGATCACATCTGCGTCTTCTTCCAGGATAAGATTGTTCGCGGGAATCTGATAGTCCCCAAGATAGAGCATCTTCTCGGCGTGTTTATATCTGGCAGGGAGGAAATTTGTGCGACCGATGAAAGTGGCAACAAATTCGTTTTTTGGTCGGTGATAGATCTGTTTTGGTTCTCCAACCTGTTGGATAACACCACCGTTCATAACAGCGATGCGGTCAGAGATTGCCATGGCTTCTTCCTGATCATGCGTGACGTAAACCGTCGTGATGCCGACTTCCCTTTGGATTTCTCGAATTACCTGACGCATTTCTAAACGGAGCTTGGCGTCTAAGTTCGAAAGTGGTTCGTCCATCAGCAAGACATCAGGTTTAATCACCAAAGCTCTCGCCAGAGCGACGCGTTGCTGCTGACCACCTGAAAGTTGTTCAGGTTTGCGGTCACGAAATTCGTAGATCTGCATCAATTTCAGGAATTTATCAGCCTCGCGGGTGATTTCTTCGTTAGCATATTTGCGATTGCGCAAGCCAAATTCTACATTTTGTCTCACAGTTAGGTGTGGAAAAATAGCATAGTTCTGAAAAACCATGCCGATATTTCGAACACTAACATCTATATCGTTTATGCGTTTGTCGTTAAAATAAAAATCACCACCTTCGATGCTGTTAAAACCAGCTATCATGCGCAAAAGGGTGGTTTTGCCGCAACCTGATGGGCCTAATAGGGTGAAAAGCTCTTTGTCGTGGATTTTTAATGAGAGGTTCGAAATGACAGTGGTATCACCAAACCTTTTAACGGCGTCTTCAATGGTAATGTTTACGCTCATGAAGCTCCTTCCTGCAAAAAAAGGTCTCGAATGCTGGAAAAGCAGAAATATTAAATTTCTTGGTTAGATTTCAAAAGGAAGATGATTCATTTTTTCAGAATCATCTTCCTTTGATTATGGATTAGAGATTACTGGTTTGAAACGTAGATTTCTTTGAAGTGATCACTAATCTTGTCTTTGTTTACGTAGCAATACTCCATGTCTTCCTCAATGACATTAATGTCTTTGAAGGGTGTCATGTAATCAGGAGTTTCCACGTTGGCGATTACTGGACGATTGGTCATGGTGGTGCTGAAAACATTCTGTATCTCTTCAGAGGTAATCATGTCGATAAAACGCTGCGCGTTGAGCAGGTTTTTAGCACCCTTTACAATACCGGAACCAGCGGGTAGAAAAACCGCGCCTTCTTCCATGTAAATGACTTCCACGTCAGCGCCATCACGAACCAATGTGGCGGAAGGATCTTCATAGGACAGACCAACAGTGTATTCACCGTCGCGCACGCCCTTCCAAACTGCACTGGAGCTGTCAATTACCACGGTGTTGGCAAAGAGATCGGCAACGAACTGCCAGGCTTCTTCGCTCTCGTAATCACCCTTCCCAATGGCATTAAGCATATTGGTTAGGTGGGCATAAGCACTTGAAGAGGCGGTCGGATTGGCTGAAACAATTTTGCCAGCCAGTGCGGGGTTGAGCAAATCTTTGTATCCATTGATTTCAATATCGCCAACCAAACTCTTGTTGACTAAGATAATGCTCCCGTCCAGGACGTAAGGCGTAATGTACCCGGTAGTGTTTTTGTAGGCGTCTATTACGTTTTCGTTATTGGGCGAAACATATTCCTGGAACAGGTCCGGGTTGTTCATGAATGTGGCATAGGCCCCACCATAAACAATATCTGCATAGGGATTATTCTTTTCACCTTCAAGGCGTTTGAAAACCTCACCGGTACCAGCAGAGATAACCTCAACCTTTACACCATACTTCGCTTCGAAGGCAGGGATAACAGCGTTGAGAAGATTTTCGCTGTTGGGTGAATAGATAACCAGTTTATTCGTTTCGGGCAATGCACCGGTATCGACATCTGGGGCTGCTTTCTGCTGACAAGCCGCTAACGTAAGCACTGCTACCAGAACCAACACCACTATTAAATATCTTTTCTTGTACATAAAACTCCTTTGTGATTATTGTTAATGTTTTGTAGGGTACTGATCGTATGTTTACAAATTGTACCTTATTTCACGGCAATGAAACTTTTGGCAGGCGCTCAGAGAGCCCTTCTATCTGCTCTTCCGACACTTTGCCGTTGACCATACCATTGTGCAGATACTGGTCGTAAGCGGAAAGGTCCAAAAAACCATGCCCGGAAAGGTTGAAAAGGATCACGCGCTTTTCACCTTTTTCGCGCGCGTCAATGGCTTCATCGATAGCCGTCCGGATGGCATGCGCAGACTCAGGCGCAGGCAGAATGCCTTCAGCACGTGAGAACTGAATGGCCGCCTCAAATACAGCACGCTGTTCCACCGCCACAGCCTCGATCAGCCCAGCGCTGTAGAGCCCACTCAGAATTGGCGACATGCCGTGATACCTGAGGCCACCGGCATGAATGGGGTCAGGGATGAAATCGCTGCCCAATGTGTACATCTTGAGAATGGGCACTATGCCGGCACTGTCACCGTAATCGAATCCGTATGTACCCTTTGTCAGGCTGGGCGTGGAGGTCGGTTCAACTGCCACAAACCGTGTTTTCTGGCCTCCATTCAATTTTTCCCGAACAAAGGGAAACACCAATCCTGAGAAGTTAGAGCCGCCACCTACACAGCCAATCACAACATCAGGATACTCCCCTGCCAAATCCATTTGCTTGAGCGCTTCTTCCCCGATGACTGTTTGGTGCAGCATGACATGGTTAAGCACCGATCCAAGCCCGTACTTTTTTGTCCCGCCAGATTCTACTGCTACCTCAACCGCCTCAGAAATGGCGATACCGAGCGAACCGGGATGGTCAGGTCTGCTATCCAGGTAACCGCGACCAGTTTTTGTGCGTGGAGAGGGGCTGGCAAAGATTTGGGCACCATAAGTTTCCATGATAATGCGGCGGTAAGGCTTGGAAAGATAAGAAGCGTTGACCATAAACACTTCCAGATCCATTTCAAACATCTTGCACGCCATCGCCAGGGCGCTGCCCCACTGACCCGCCCCGGTCTCAGTGGTCATCGCATGCGTCCCGCTGATTTTGTTGAAGAAAGCCTGGGGAATGGCAGAATTCAGTTTGTGAGAGCCTGCCGGAGATTCTCCTTCATATTTAAAGTAAATATGAGCGGGAGTGTTCAATTCTTTCTCAAGACGACGGGCACGGACCAGAGAGGTTGGTCGGTAAAGTTTGTAGATCTCGCGCACATCTTCTGGGATGGGTACAAAACGCTCCATGGTCGTTTCCTGCTCGATTAGAGGAAGTGGAAAAAGGATTTCCAGGGCATCCTTTGTGATCGGCTCCTTAGTGGCAGGGTCGAATACGGGTGTGGGGGCGACGGGACTGTCGGCGTTCATGTTGTACCAGAAATGCGGGATATCACTTTCGTGCAATTGGAATCGGGTTTGATCTTGGTCTGTCATGGCAATTCTCCTCGGTTTTTGGTTTTAAATCAAACACATCCATCCACTGGGGACGAATGTGTCAGCAATCCGCGGTGCCACCCCGGTTAAACCAGCCCATCTAACAAAAAATCCCTGGTGATGCACACAGGGAAAAAGCCAGCTTCACTCTTATTGAGTACGGCGAAAAATCGCGATACCCTTTACCCAGATAACGGTGGCAGCTCCGGCTCAGGTTACTTGCCTGTTGGCGTTCACCCTGCAACTCAGAGGTCCATTCACCACACTCGTATGGGCAGGTTCTCAGCAACTCCTGCTCTCTGTACCATCGGCTTTGTGCCTACTAGTCCTCGTCAAAGTCTTTCAAAGATCGATTGGTTGCAATTATAGGCGAAATCCGGCGACGGTCAAGGCATATTTGCTAAACCAGCTTCCAGACGTAAACACTCGCATTTGCAACTCCTGCCGATACTCCTGCAATTAAAATTATTACTTCGGCCCGGATGTCTGGGTAAGCAGCCTTATTTCAAGTCATATACACGATTGAAAAATTTTCTGCAGGATTGTTCATCAGTGCGTCAAACTTTAGTTTTTCTTTGCGATTTTTACGAAATGCTCTGAATCAGTGGCTATAAAATGCCATGGGAAGCCAATGTTTCTGGAAATATTGTTTACATATCTGGTCATAATTGAAATAATTTTCCGCTGGCACAAAGCTGGCCGTCAGGATCGCATTCGTGGCATCATCCACAAATATCGGCAGAACCGCTTGTTCCGACTTTTCTTCCAGCCAGGTGTGTGAAGAAACGTCAATCTGTACCTACTCTCCAAAATGTGACCTGTGGGGGCGTTCATAATGCGGCTTGAGCTTCTTTTTTACCTTTGGTGACCAGGTGCCCCCTGCGATCATTATCTTTCGCAAGGTTTCTTTGCCCAAATCAATCCCCTTTATGCTTTATAGCTTTTCTGCCATCAAAGTCGGTCCAAAACTCTCTAACAGTGGACCATTTATGAATTTTCTCACCTCCTGCAATACCATCTCACTTGTTTGCGATTACTTGGACGACCGCACCGTTTTGAGACCAAACCGGCAGGACCTTCTTGGCGATATCTTTGCAGGATCCGTCTCACGTGCCGCTGGTTGATATCCAATCTTCTATTTTGCTACTTTAGGGCATTATCACTTTGCTCTAACACAAACAAAGAAAATGAGGTAGTAATCAGATTAATTGTGATAACATTGGCGGGTGTCAATTTTTTGAACCCAAACTCTTTGGAGGAATCCCGGATGAAATCAAAACAAAAATATTTCTATATACTTATGATGTTCTCTCTCGTTGTGGGCATGATTGGCATGAAGTCTGCCAAACCAGTGCGAGCGGCAAACCCCATACGCATCTCCCAGGTTTATGGGGGCGGCGGAAACGATAGTGCCCCCTTTACACACGATTTTATTGAGATTTTTAATTCAGGAAGCAGTCTGGTATCACTGGCTGGCATGTCCATCCAATACGCAAGTGCGACTGGCGATGGTAATTTTGGTTCTATGCAAGGTGAAATCTCTGAATTGCCTGCTGTAGACCTTGGCGCAGGGCAATACTACCTTATCCAAGGAGGTAGGGGCAACAATGGGTCTACAGCATTACCGACACCTGATTTGATCGATGACACACCAATAGCTATGGGCGCAACCTATGGAAAAGTGGCACTTGTCAATAGTCAGGCTTCGCTTGGATGTAATGGCGGTTCAACTCGTTGTACCCCGGAGCAGATGGCATTAATTGTGGATTTGGTGGGTTACGGGACAACAAGCTTCTATGAAGGATTAGGCACAGCACCCGCTCCATCGAATACCACCGCAATAATTCGCAAAGCAGGAGGATGCCTGGATACAGACGATAACGCCGCTGATTTTGAGGCGTTAGCGCCAAGTCCTCGTAACACAGCTTCGCCGACCCATGTCTGCACTCCAGCAACATTCCCCGAACGATTCATCATTTCGGAATACCTCGAAGGTTCGAGCAATAATAAGGCTATCGAGCTTTATAACGGCACCGGCGT
>JBBAES010000057.1:0-9217 GCA_041655815.1 Anaerolineaceae bacterium | reverse complement strand
AACAATCTCAGTGCCATCTTCCTTGATGCCGGTGACGGTCACATCTTTAGCACCAACCATGAAATCGACATGAATCAGAGAGTTGTTCATGCCCAACTTGCGGTTCTCTTCTTCGCTGCGATCGGTCGCACCTTTAAGGTTTTCGCTATAGGCAGCTCCCAGCGCAAAGTGGCAGGAGGCATTCTCATCAAAGAGCGTATTCTTGAACAGGATGCCGGTATTGCTGATGGGCGAGTTATCTGCAACCAGGGCGATCTCACCCAGGTGTTTTGCGCCTTCGTCCATTTCGAGCAGGTCATCCAATATTTGCTTGCCTGTGCCCGCTTCATAATCGACCACCTTACCGTCTTTGAAGGTGAAGTGAAAATCATCCACAATCTGACCACGCACAGACAGCGGCATGGTGGCGCGCAAGGTGCCATCTACACGGTCGGCATCAGGCATGCTGAAAACTTCTTCTGTGGGGATATTGGGGAAGAAACGGTCACCCTTCTGGCTGAAGCCAGAACCGCCTTTCCAAACGTGGTTCTTAACCAAACCAACCATCAAATCCGTTCCCGGGCCCTGATAGCGCACACGATCAAAGCGGGCTTCATTTAGGAAAGCTTCGTGTTTCTTCAATTCCTGATCGTGTTTTTCCCAGGCGGCAATTGGATCGTCCTGATCCACGCGTGTGGCTTTAAAGATATTCTCCCAAAGTTTTTGCATGGCTTCGTCTTCGGGCAAATCAGGGAAGGCAGCCTCAGCCCAGGCAGGGCTTGCCACTGCGGTGACACACCACTTAACCTTGTTCTGCATGGTGTAGGCCATCAGACGTTTGCTGGCTTTGCCGGCAACTTTTTGCCATTGAGCAATGCGGGCGGGATCGGCCGGTTTGAGCAAATCCGGGTTGGGTGCCAGCAGGTTGACCACATTGTAGTTATCTTTCAGCAGACTTTCGCTGAAATCCACCAGGTATTCGGGATACTTTTCAAAAGCCTCGTCAGGCGCCAACAGATAGCGGTCGAGTGTGATCGTGTCGTCTGAGAATTCCATGCGTACGTCGCTGACACCTTTTTCGTAAGCCTTTTTGGCCACCAGCCGTGCCAAAGGCAAAGAATGCTCGCTCATGCGCATCGAAAGCTTGTCACCCTCGTGCAGGTTAAGCCCAATGTTGACAATCAAATCTGCGTATTTTTCTAAATTGTGATGTATGTCCATAGTATTCTCCTTCAGGGTCTATTCTACCCTTTTCGAAGTAGAACCGGGCAAAATTGAAGAGAAACTCACCAAAATAACGTCTATTTGCCCTTCAAAGTAATTGACGAAACTTTTAAGCTTATGGTAATATAAAGCAACGCCGATTGTTGGTAAAATATCGCAATTCTATTGATTGAGGAGAAAAAGAATATTAGCAGTAGACAAGAGTATCGTATTAATGAGCGCATCCGCGCAGAGAAGGTCCGCCTGGTTGACGAAACCGGAGAAAATGTCGGAATAGTCAGTATCGACGAAGCCTTCCGTCGTGCAAATGACGTCGGACTGGACCTGGTCGAGATCGCACCGAATGCCGACCCACCCGTTTGTAAGATTATCAACTACAGCAAGTTCCTTTACGAGAAAGAGAAGAAGGAACGCGAAGCCCGAAAATCCCAAACCAAGATCGAAATCAAAGAGATCCGCTTGCGGCCAAAGACGAGTGACCATCATCAGGGCTTTAAAGTACGTAATGCCCGTCGCTGGTTGGAGAGTGGAATGAAGGTGAGGGTAACCATTCGCTTCCGGGGTCGTGAGATCACCTATCCCGAGCTGGCATTGCAAGATTTGAGAGAAATCGCGGAAGAGTTGAGCGACGTGTCAGAGATCGAACAACCGCCTAACATGGAAGGGCGCACAATGTTCATGATGCTGATCCCCAAGAAAATTTAATTTCGTATTTTATTGGTTGACAAGCCAGATTATCTGGTATAATATTTGTTTGGTATATTGACCAACGGCTGCGTTTGTTCACAGCCGTTGGATTTTCTAAAGAGGAGTTTGATCGTGCCACGCAAACAGAGTAGTGGAAAATATAAATTGAAAACTCATAAGGCTACATCCAAACGCTTCCGTATGACTGGATCCGGTAAAGTTGTTCGTACCAAGATCGGGAAAGGCCACTTGCGCCGCAACACTTCTAAGCGAACAAAATATTTGCTCGCAAAAACGATTGAGGTCAACGGCAGTGGGTTCATCAAGAACATAAAGCGCCTGGCACCCTATATGAGCAAGAGGGACTAAAGACAGTCCTGTTGTATTCGGATTAGTGTGGCTGTTGGGTGTTTACAACGAGACGAAAAGTCTGACGCCCAGGGGACCGCAAAGGAGTAATAATGGCAAGAGTAAAGACTGGACCATATCGCCGACGCCGTCATCAACGGCTGATTGCCCACAACCGTGGCTATCGCGGCAGTTACAATCATTTGTTCAGACGTGCTAATGAGGCCTTCCTGCATGCCCAGTGGTATGCTTATAACGACCGCCGCAATCGCAAACGCGACCTGCGCCGTCTCTGGATCACCCGCATCAACGCTGCTGCCCGTCTAAACGGTACGACTTACAGTCGCTTTATCGCCGGGATGCGCACACACAATGTGATCATTAACCGCAAAATGTTGGCTGATATCGCAGTGCGCGATCCCAAGTCATTTGCCAAGGTGATCGAAACCGCTCTGGCATAATCTTAATCTCAACTAAATATCCAACCCCCGTGCGCAATCGCGGGGGTTTTCCTTTTGCGTGAGCGAGACAGACTTCTCAGCAGACGGCAATCCTGACCTGCCGAAATAACGGCGCGGCTGTGGGCCTTATCTGCCAAATGACCTCTGTATTCTACGAGCGTCTACAAACCTTAGCGAACCAAGTGACAGATGTTCAATTTAGGTATAATATCGAATTAGGAGCAGCTATGAATAACATTTGGACGATTTTGCAGTTTATATTCTTTTTTGGCTTTCTTGTCTTCATCCATGAGCTTGGGCACATGCTGGTTGCCAAATCGCTCGGGATCGAAGTGGAAGAGTTTGGCTTTGGCTACCCCCCCAGGTTGGCTAAGCTGTTTACCTGGAAAGGGACTGAGTTTACTCTCAACTGGATCCCCTTTGGCGGTTTTGTTCGTCCGAAAGGCGAGACCGACGAGGGTGAGCCGGGCGGATTGCTGGCTGCCCCAAAATGGAAGCGCTTTTTGGTGTTGGTGGCTGGCGCAACTATGAATTTCTTATTCGGAATCATCCTGTTGATCGTCATGTTCTCGGTTGCGGGTGGACAAGACACCAGCAAGGTGATGGTTTCTGAAGTTGCTGACAATTCACCCGCGCAGGTCGCGGGTTTAGAGTCAGGCGACATCATCGCGACAGTTGGAGATTATGAGATTGATGGCGTAGACAGCATCCAATCCGCCACCAGACAATACCTGGACCAACCAGTCGAGCTGACTTATCTCCGCGATGGTCAGACCTATACAGTCGAGCTAACCCCTCGCAGCGATCCGCCAGAGAATGAAGGCGCCTTCGGTATCGCCATAACCAGTCCCGTAATTTCCTTGCCTTTCGGGCAGTCTGTAGCCCAGGCTTTCAAGACTTTCTGGATGCAGGTCGAAACCACTTTGATGATTCCTGTAAATCTGGTCAGGGGTGTAATTGCGCCTGAAGAGGCCCGCCTGGTCGGGATTAAAGGCATCTACGATATCTTCAACAGCGCTGCCCAAATGGACCAAAGCGCGCCTGCCACTGGCATTGGCAGCTTCCCGATCTACCGTCTCTCCATTATCTCGATGATTTCCATTGCGATTGGCATCACTAACTTACTGCCAATACCGGCCCTTGATGGCGGACAGATTCTATTCTTGATTATCGAAGCAATCACACGCAAGCGCATCCCAGACAATGTTGCACTGGCTATCAACAACATTTTCTTTTTTGCCCTGATCCTGTTGATGGTCTTTATCACTATCCAGGACTTCCGCAATCCGATTTTGGGGCCTTAGCGAGGTAACATGGATACAGCTGACTCCTTTGAAGACCTGATCAACGCCCTTATGGATCTGGAACACCAGTTTCCCGCCCGATTTCTGTATCACTTTTCAGACCTCGACCCACACGAGAAAGAAGTCCTCGCCAGCTGCTGGCAGAACGTCCCGCTTCAAAGACGAAAAACTTTTATGCAAGATCTGGTCTCGTTAGCAGAAATCGACCCGATATTGATGTATGAAGAGGCTGCCAAGGTGGCCTTGAGTGATAGCGACTCTGAGGTCTGCATCCTGGCCATTGATCTGTTGTTCGACGCCGAAGATCGACGGTTGGTTCCTCTCTACCTGCGAATGCTGAAAGACCCCGCCCGGGAAGAATCCGTCAGGGCTGCGGTGGCGAACGCGTTGGGTCCATACATTTACATGGGTGAACTCGAAAAACTGAGCCCACAAACCCTGCGAGAGATCGAAGATACGCTGTTGGCTATCTATCATGGTGATCAGAGCCTTCTTGTCCGTCGGCGCGCGCTTGAATCTCTGGGTTACTCCGGCCGGGATGAAGTTCCAGCGCTTTTGCGCAAGGCAGTCGCGATGGGGGAAGATCTTTGGCTTGAAAGCGCGATGTTCGCTATGGGACGCTCAGCTGATGAGCAGTGGGAAGTCAACGTCCTGGAGAACCTCAACCATGAAAACCTGTCTGTGCGCATCCAGGCAGTTCATGCCGCAGGTGAACTTGCATTGAAGCGGGCCCGTAAAAGCCTGCTGAGAGCAATCGACACAGCCCACGACGAGCTACTTTGGCGCGAAATCATCTGGGCTCTGGCGCAGATTGGCGGCGAGGGCATAGAGCGTAAGTTTGACGCCCTGATGGCAATTACTGAAGATGAGGATGAAATCGCCTTCCTGGAAGAAGCCATGGAGATGCTCAACTTCACTGAGGGTCAGGGAGATATGGATCTGCTGTCCGTGCCTTGGGAACAGCACGAAGAAGATGACGATGATGAAGACAGCGGCTTCGAAGACGACGATGATGATGACTATTTCACAGACGAGCGCTTCGATGATCAAGAATGGCTGCGTTACGTTGATGACGACGACGAAGAAGATGACAATGACAAATATTCCTTCGGGGATTTTGACGACGATCGCTTCAATTAGGCGGGCATATCCGAGTGACAGAGCAGAGTGATGAGTTGGCAGGCCTGCAGGCCTTCGTGAGCGGCAACGTGCAGGGCGTTGGCTTTCGTTATTTTGCTATGTCTGTGGCGAAAGAATTGGGGTTGACGGGTTGGGTACGCAACCTCTACGATGGAAATGTTCAGGTGGTGGCTGAAGGCAAGCGTACCTCTCTTGAAACCTTTCTGGAGCGCCTCAGGCAAGGCCCGCGTTCTGGCAGAGTTGAGGAAGTTCGTTTTTCCTGGCTTCCTTATCAGGGCAATTTCGATCGTTTCAACGTCAGGTTTTAATACACTGTTTGTTCCTTGTCAATCATCCCTTCCTTGTGCTAAAAGCATCTGTTTTTTCCAGGGGGGCAGGTTGCTGTCTTCAACCAATATTGCCTTCAATTCATAAACCTGGTCGCGCAACATGGCAGCACGTTCAAACTCCATCTCTTTTGCTGCGGCGCGCATTTGGTTTTCCATCTCTTTAATCATGCGCTGCAGCTCGCGCTGCTCCATCGTGGCAGCCAGTTCGCGTGCGCTTCTGGGCGCTTTCTTGCCATCCAGATCGACATTTGCCAGACGTTCAGTGATGTCATGCACCGCCTTGGTAATTCCCACTGGAGAGATATTGTGCTCCGTGTTATATGCTTCCTGAATCTCGCGCCGACGATTGGTCTCATCAATAGCCCGTTTCATAGAATCGGTCATTCTGTCCGCATAAAGAATCACCCTGCCATCGATGTGCCGGGCAGCCCGGCCAAAGTTCTGGATCAGCGCTGTGGTCGAGCGTAAAAATCCTTCCTTATCCGCGTCTAAAATCGCGACCAGTGAAACCTCCGGGAGATCAAGCCCCTCCCTCAAGAGGTTGATGCCAACTACAACGTCGAAAATGCCCAGCCGCAGATCCCTTAAAATCCCCACCCGTTCCAGGGTATCCACTTCCGAATGGAGATACTGCACTTTGAAACCCGCTTCCAACAGATAGTCAGCCAAATCTTCTGCCATCCGCTTGGTTAATGTTGTTACCAGGGCACGCTGACCGATATCAGCCCGAGCGCGCAATTCGACAATCAGGTCATCAATTTGCCCCGCGGTCGGTCTGACTTCAATCTGCGGATCCAAAAGACCAGTCGGACGGATGACCTGATCGACCACCTGGTCAGCCTTTTCCATCTCATAAGGGCCCGGCGTGGCGCTGGTGTAAAGAGTGAAACCCATCATTTTTTCAAACTCAGGGAATTTCAGAGGGCGGTTATCTTTAGCTGAAGGCAGCCGGAAACCGTAATCCACCAGTACTTCCTTGCGTGAGCGGTCACCGTTATACATACCGCGCAGCTGTGGCACCATCATGTGAGATTCATCCAAAACCAAAAGGTAACGGGAAGGCATGAAGTCGAGCAGAGTCCATGGCGGCGTGCCCTCAGCCCGCTGGTCGATGTGGCGTGAGTAGTTTTCGATTCCGGCACAAGTACCGACTTCACGCAGCATTTCCAGGTCGTAGCGGGTGCGCTGTTCCAGGCGCTGGGCTTCCAGGAGCCTGTCATTCTTCCGGAAATAGGCCAAACGTTCTTCTAACTCGGCCTCGATATCCAACATTGCCTTTTCCATTCGTTTTCCTTCGGTAACGTAGTGTTTGGCAGGGTAAATGTCAACCTCGTCTGGCTTCCCAAGCACTTCTCCGGTCACCGGGTTCAGCCGGGTAATTTCTTCGATCTCATCGCCAAAGAAACTTATTCGAATAGCTTCACGTTCGCTGTAGGCAGGCAGAATTTCAAGCGTGTCTCCCCTCACCCGAAAGATGCCGGGTTTGACCTCCAGGTCGTTGCGCTGATATTGGATATCGACCAATTGCCGCAGTAGCGCATTACGGCGATAGAGCTTGCCTTTTGGGATGTGCAGAACCGAGGCACGGTAGGCATCCGGATCACCTAAACCATAGATAGCGGAGACCGATGCCACAATGATCACGTCCTGCCTGGACATTAACGCAGTGGTGGCAGCCAGACGCAGGCGATCGATTTCTTCGTTGATGTCGGTCTCTTTTTCGATATACAGGTCGCGCCTGGGGATGTAAGCCTCAGGTTGATAGTAGTCATAATACGAGACGAAATATTCGACCGCGTTTTCAGGAAAAAATTCTGTATACTCCGCGTAAAGCTGGGCAGCCAGGGTTTTATTATGAGTCATCACCAAAGTGGGTAGCTGCAGTTGCTGGATCACGTTGGCTACTGTGAAGGTCTTACCGGTGCCGGTTGCCCCCAGCAAAACCTGGTCTGAGTAGCCTTTGTTAATGCCATCGACTAATTGCCTGATGGCACCCGGCTGGTCGCCGGTGGGTTGATAGGGCGCATGTAATTTAAATTGCATGGGTTAATTTTACATGCTTATCAAACAAAAAGTATCTAAGTATAATTTAGGGCAGTGGCGTGGGTGTGAGAATCAGCACGGGCAGAGGATCTACAGGGGCAGATCCTGAAATGACTACTTCAAATATAAACAAATAGGCAACGATCGCGAAAAGTATGCTGTAAAGGGTGCCAATCAGATAATATTCAGCAAAGGCCGGACTTTTATTGATCCTGTCATATCTGGCCATCGATTTGGCTGCCATCAGTAATCCGAGGGCGGCATACTGTCCGAGTGAGGCAAAAATGACAGTGAAAATGCGTTCAAATGTCCCCACCGACGCTCCGGCCCCTTCAACTTCCTGAGCGGCCTCTCTGCTCTCTTTCTGGTCTGCAAAAGAAGGCTCTTCCCCAACGGGGAGCGGTACTTTTGGTATTTGAACCACTTTTTCTTCCTGTCTTTTGGCAGCTTCAGCATAACGCTTGAAAAGAATATCAACACTGATGTTGACCGGCCTTACGATCAGCAGGATCAATGTCAACCAGGGCCATAAGTCCTCAGGCAACCCTGCCAGCCAGGGGCGTATTTCCACCGCTGGCGCGAGACCAGCAATTATTAATAAGCTGACCAAATGCAGCAGCTGGTCCACAGCAAACAACATTGATTTCGACAAGCCCTTGTTTCTCAGCAACCACTTAACACTGTCGATAATCCAATGCGCGACTGCCGCAGCCACGAGCACGACCAGAGGTGTCTCGATCACTAAAAATACTAAAAAAACAAATACTGCATAAATCAGTGAGTGCAGCAGAATCCGTGAGTAATCTTTCTCTTTTTTATCAGCCAGAGCAGCCGATTGGAAGTAAAAATCACCAGCCAGATGAGCACAGAAAAGGACAAGAAAAAGCATTCCGTTATCCATAGCGTTTGTTAATCCTTCCCAATGCCAATTCGGCTTCCCTGCGAGCTGACATATAACGTTTAATGCCGCTGGATTCAAACCTACGACTCAATGAAGATGTCAAAATGCCAAGCTTTTCAGCAATCAGTTGGTGATTGATTTCTTCAGGATCGACAATCTCCTCCTCTAAAATCACTTTATATACATCGACCTGAGACTCTCTCCAGCCGCTCACCTGCAAAGCAGTTAACTTAAGGATTTCATTGATCAAATTTACCGTAGTGTCGGGTTCTTGCGCCAAAAGCTGAATATTTGCGCGCCCATAATCGTTATTCTTGTGAACATCCTCAATCGCTTCCCGGGCTTTCCAATAGGCAGGGCCATCTGCGCCAATGCTGCTGGCGGGATTGAACTCAGTTGTCAGACTTCCCACCCCGATACCAAATCTCAGGTTTATCGGCAGCATGGAAAAACTGATTTGATCGAGCATGCGAAACAAGCCGTTGCTGTCTTTTAACACACCCTGGAACTCGTCACCTAAGGTTATGGTAAATTTCGAAGCAAACAAGACTTCAAAACGCTGGTTTACCGTCTGCAGAATCTCCCCCAACTCTTCCTGGGCCTTGCGCCGGTTGGGGATGGACTTTGATTTAATGATATCTCCGATTATAGCGATCATAGTATATCCTTGCGAATAGTATACAATATTGCAGTTTGAATTACAAATTCGGGTGTTTGCATTTAGAAACGCAATTGTACTTGTAACTGCAATTTCGATTGATTGCGATTATAATTGCAATTTAATCCTTCGTGCCCTGCTTT
>JBBAES010000056.1:0-9236 GCA_041655815.1 Anaerolineaceae bacterium | reverse complement strand
ACTTTACCCTTGCCAATTGGCAGACAACACACTGGCGCGAAGTTTGTATCAAGACGAGCTGATCGAAGAGCGCCATCGTCATCGCTACGAAGTTAACAATAAATACAGACCATCTTTACAGGAAGAGGGGCTGGTTTTTTCAGGTCAATCACCGGATGGTTTGTTGGTCGAAATCGTGGAAAACAGGAATCATCCTTACATGATTTCCTCCCAATTCCACCCCGAGTTTCTTTCTCGGCCCAACCGACCTCACCCCTTGTTTCTTGGGTTGATCCGGGCTGTCTGCAGGCGAAAAGGACTTCCGGACGAGATCATTGCACTGGGATTTAAGGCCTGACTCGATGAGGTTAGGTTATACTTTTAAATACTTCTGATATTAGAAAAGGATAAGGATATGGATACATTAATTGAATATATCAACGCTATTGAAATTCTGGATTCTCGGGGAACTCCCACTGTTGAAGTTGAAGTAGCACTGGCTGATGGCAGCTTAGGCAGGGCAGCTGTTCCTTCAGGGGCTTCAACCGGAATCCACGAAGCACTCGAACTGCGTGATGGTGATAAATCTCGTTATAACGGCAAGGGTGTTCAAAAAGCGGTCGAGCACGTCAATGATGAAATTGCGGACGAGCTGTTTGGCATGGACGCAATTGAACAAAAAGCAATCGATGAACTTTTAATTGAACTGGATGGCACCGAGAATAAATCTAAATTTGGCGCCAATGCAATTTTAGGCACCAGTCTGGCAGTGGCCAAGGCAGCCGCAAGCTCCTTGGGCCTGCCGCTCTATCGTTACCTGGGCGGTGTTTACGCCCATGTTCTGCCGGTTCCTATGATGAACATTCTCAACGGTGGAGCTCACACAGGCTGGCAGAGCACCGACGCCCAGGAATTTATGGTTATGCCTCTTGGCGCTGACAACTTTGCCGAAGGTTTGCGATGGGGTGCGCAGATCTATGCAGCTCTGAAGGGCGTCCTCAAAGACAAAGGCTATGGCACACTGGTTGGCGATGAAGGTGGATTTGCCCCTGCTTTAAAGGCTAACAGCGAAGCAGTTGAACTGATTCTCGAAGCCATCGACAAAGCTGGTTACAAAGCTGGCACTGATGTCGCCATCGCGCTTGACCCTGCTGCCTCCGAATTTTATGAAGAAGACACCAAACTCTACAACCTGCGTAAAGAAGGTCGCAAAATGACCAGCGATCAAATGGTTGATTTCTGGACCAGTTGGATTGAGCAGTATCCTATTGTTTCAATTGAAGATGGTTTTGCCCAGGACGATTGGGAAGGCTGGAAGAACTTTACCGCCAAAAACGGACATCGTCTTCAGATCGTCGGTGATGACCTGTTGGTAACCAACCCCGCACGCGTCGCCCGGGCAATCGAAGAGAATGCCTGCAATGCGCTGCTGGTCAAGGTCAACCAAATTGGCACCCTGACTGAGACCATGAAAGCAGTCAGCATGGTTCAGAATCACGGTTGGCGCGCAGTATGCTCACACCGTTCCGGCGAGACTGAAGATACTACCATCGCGGATCTGACCATTGCCATGAATATGGGTCAGATCAAGACCGGCGCACCGGCTCGCTCTGACCGAGTGGCGAAATATAACCAACTGCTTCGGATCGAACAGGAACTGGACCTGACCAGCGAGTATGCTGGTTGGAATGCCTTAGCTTTCAAATCCTAAATATAACCAGGATTGTAAAAGCCGCCCTCAGATGAGGGTGGCTTTTTTAAATAAGAAAATAGTGTATGAGAGATAGGTTATACATACATTTAAGTTGTTTCTTTAAAAGTAGCATAATTAGATTAGTTATTGCTTACCCGGATAGTGCCGGAAAAGTATAAGGAGATCGTAATGACTGAAAATCCAGTGCCAAAACCTGTTGAACAAAATGTTGAAGAACGGCAAACCGTTCAGGAATTTAATGACCCGTTGAGCCAGGATTCTTCGACCAGGGTAGTATCAAGATCGACCCAGGTGTCTGCCCCAGATAAGAATGTCAACATTCTAGGTATCCTGGGGTTTATCGTAGCAATCTTAGCCTTGTTCTTTTATAATATCTACGCGATTCCCGGCATTGTTGCTGTGATTTTGTCCTCGCTTGCAATGTCTCAAATCGCACATGATGGCTCTCCAGGACGCGGATTTGCGGTTTGGGGAGTGCTTTTGGGTGCGTTAAGTATCATTTGGGTAGTCATGCAGTACTTCGGTTTTGTTCCTGCAGAAGGCATGCTATTGAATTACTTGCGGAACGCTTTCCAATTCACCAGTTGAGCTTGACAAAATTTCGAACTGAAGAAACAGGGCCAAAAAGCCCTGTTTCTTGTTTAACCCGACCTACTTTGCTTTTCTGGTAAACTTTGGCAATGGAAAACGAATTGAAACAGTTGGAACAAGAAATCATCTCTTGCCGTAAATGCCCCCGTCTGGTGGCCTGGAGAGAAGAAGTGGCCCGGGTAAAGCGGCGTGCATATCTCGATTGGGACTACTGGGGCAAACCTGTTCCCGGGTTTGGGGACCCGAAGGCGCGTTTGCTTATCCAGGGTTTGGCCCCGGGAGCACACGGCTCTAACCGAACCGGCCGAATGTTCACCGGTGACGGTTCAGGTAACTTTCTATTCCCTGCTCTTTACCGGGCTGGGTTTGCCTCACAGCCTACTGCAAAATATCGGGGAGACGGTCTGGAGTTGACAGATTGCTGGATTACGGCGGTATGCCGCTGTGCGCCGCCGGCTAATAAACCCACTTCGCAAGAACTGAACAATTGTCGCCCATGGTTGGTCAAGGAAAGGGCGCTGTTGCCAAATATCCAGGGAGTAGTGCTGTTGGGCAAGATTGCCCTCGATGGGCTGCTCAAACTGCCAGGCTATTCTGAAGTGCCTAAGAAGGAAGTTGTCTTCGGCCACGGTGCCTTTTATCAACCTCGCTCGGATCTTCCCTGGATTTTGTGCTCCTACCACCCCAGCCTGCAAAACACCCAAACCGGCCTCCTGACCGCAGAAATGTTTGACCAAATCTGGCAGCAAGCTAAAGAGTGGTTGGTCTAAATCTATAGTTTAGATTATATGCACTGCCTCAGGCATTTGGGGTGCACCTTATTTTTCTTTCGCCAGCGCGGCTTTAAGCACGCCCAGGATTTCTACCGGCGTTGGGTCAACGCCATAATTTAGAGCGAGATAATAGGAGACATAATCTCCGAACTGAAGCAGACTCCACATTTGAGCCAAGCGGCCAGCACCCATGGCGGTAACAGAGTCGACACCGATACCAGCTTGCAGGAAGAACTGCATACTCAAATCGATCCGTTTTTTATTGCGTGGATGGTCCATTTCAGCCCGCAAGAAAATAGCTGAGGTCTTTTCGAAAAGCGCTTCAGGATTAACCAACCCAGCCAGCGTGTTGTGGTTCATTTCCGGAATACCCTCAAAACCCGCCCAGGTTTTAGAGAGCTCATTGAATTGTGATTTCCAGCGGCGCGCGATCACTTCCAGCTCTCCGGCGGCAAAGACCACCAGGTTGCGCCCCAGTAACTGTCCGGCAAGGCGCTTGGCAGGGTTTTCTGATAGTGGTGTGGCCGGCTCAAGCAGCTGATCCTGTTTTTGCATGACAGCAACTGCCTCCTGGACGGCCTTTTCCTGGTCATGGACCAAGCCGAGCTTCTCTGCAAGTGCCAGCAAAAGCCCAAATGACCAGCCGATGGCTGTCCTTGGTTGCCCTTTATGATTGAAATGCCAGTGGGTAATACCAGAAGCCAGAGCTTCTTTTTGTAAAGTACCCCCAGTAGAAATAGCCAGCAAAGAACAGCCTTTCTCTCGCGCTGCTTTGAAACTGCTGAGAGTTTCCTCCGTGTTACCAGAATGGGAAGAGCAAACCACCATAGTGTCGGGTCCATTTGCCCAAGCAGGCAAGCCATAATTCCGATAAGAAATAACGGGCACTGATGCGAAACCAGCCAGATAGCTTGCAAACATATCTCCGCCAATCGCTGAACCGCCCATGCCGCTGATCAATATTTTCTGGATCTTCGGAAAAGCTGTTAATTCCTTCTGCTTTCCTTGTTGCCAGGCGTTGGAAAGGTCATTGGGCAAAGTGGCAATGAAGCCAGCCATGTTTTCGGTATCTAATGGGTTAATTTTATTCATTGGAATCTCCTCTTGGTAGCACCTATCTTAACTCAAAAGTTGCATTCTTTACAGACAAACAGTCAAGTTTCGATCGATTTTTGCATTTTTCCAAAACAAATTACCTGATCCTCTCCTAGGGGAAACGAAAATTCGATTACCCCACACAAACCAGAAGGAAGGGTGAGCTGGACACTGGATCAAAAACCTAAGAGATACTTTAGGTCGAATGATTCTGCCAGCTTGCGCGTCAGGGTGTTGGCGATGGGGTCAGGGTGATTGTTGGGGTAGGGGTTAGATCCTTGGTGACGTTGATGCGGACGTAAAAAGGGGCGTCTGCGTTGAAACCAATGCCAAACAGGTTTCCATCCGGGTCCTGGAGCATCCAGTTGCTTTGATAACTACCTGGAGCAGTCGGAGCATAAAACTTGACGCTCAGGTCTATTGCCTGACCAGGCAAGACTTCACCGCTCAGGAACTGTTCCTGGATTGCACCCATGGAATTTTGAGAATAGAAAACCAATTTATACAAGCGGGTCCATTTGCAACTCCCAGCATTTACCAGGCGCCAGGTTTTGGTGAATTGCTGGCCCGCATACATAGCGGTGCCATCGGGGATGGTGATGTCAAAGGGCACTCCGGTGTCAGCTTTGTTGCAAGCCAGGTCACTGGTTGGGCTGGGCTCAACCGTCGCGCTGCGCACGATAGTCGCGATCTGGGTAATTTGAGTGGGTTGGGTGGCTGTAGGAGTAGGGGTTTGGGTTGGAAGGAATGCCAGTGTTTCCAGCGCGGCCTGGGTTACCCGGGCGATAGAGGTTTGCAGTAATGCCTGCTCATCAAGGGTGGAAACTGGGCTTGCCGTTGGTGTCGGCATGCCTTGTGGACGACAGGCACCTAAAACCGACAATACAAGGACCAGGGTAACGGATAAAAAATGGTTGCGCGACATGGTTTGATTTTACATTAACTCGCAGCTGACTGCTCGACTTCGTTGGTGAAGGTTTTCAGAGAACTGCCAAAGTGGTGTTGCATTGTTCCATCCTGGAAGCGCACAGTCGCATTTTTACCATCCCGAGTGACTTCCAGACCACGATACCCCACTTTGATTGGCCAGGGAAAAGGGTTCTGCCCTTGAAGACTGACCTTATTCTCGTTGAAAATGCGGATTCCGGCCAGCTCCAAAACCAGGTTGACGGGCAATAAACCGCCGATGGTATTTCGCAAGCCTGATAGCTGGCTGGTCTCGGCATTCCAACGGTCGCTGTTACTGTGTTCTAGGCGCAGGAGGCTGCTTTGAGCCCGCAGCAACTGACTGAGCAGCTGGAAGGCTGCCTCTTTCTCTCCTCTGCGGATCAAATCGGCCAGAATCAGCAGGTTCCAGCCGAGATTGACCACCTTCTTTTCAGCCTTCGGATCCAAATTTTCTGGCAGTCCAAATTTGTAACTGGATAAAATACCGATAGAATTTACTGCTGGCGGGTTTAGGTCTTTTAATCCGGCGACAATCTCTTTGTCAGGAGAGGCTGCAAATAAAATCCCCAGGTCAAGGCTGTGTAGGTTGGCCCGATGAATTTGCAAATGCCCTTCTTTAATATCGAGATCGCCTATTTTGTCGACCCTTATGAAAATATGGTCGGTCGTATAGAAGTAGCTGCCGGGAAGCCAGAGCAAATTCGCGGGTTCAATTGGCTCGACAACCTGTTCCCCGGCCTGGTTTTCGCCATACAGATAAAACACTGACGGTTTTTTTATTTGAACTTCCGGTTTCAGACGCACATTTAACCTGGCGGGTTTTGACAGGTAAATCGATTTCGCGCCAAAATCTTCCAAATTTCCCTGAAAGAGGATTTCGCCAGAATGCCAAAGCCCGCTCTCTCTGTCCAGGCAGGCAGAATCAAACTCGTTCTCGGCAAATCTTGCTATGAAGGAACCCAACACTGTCAGATGACCATCGATCGTGCTAATTGTTGTTTGGTCTTCCGCTATCTGAGCCATTTTGCGCAATTGCTCAAGATCAATGGCAAGTAAGGCTGCCAGATTGAGTTGCTCAGTGAAGTTGATGCGAGTAGGCATCCCTTTCTCATCTATCAAATCGAAAGCCGGTAGGCTGGTCAGTCCGCATTGCTCAATGTTGCACCACTCAGGGATACCGTCTTGATCGCGATCGTGCTCACAGCTAAACCAGGCCAGGCAAACAACCCTCACTAGAGGATAAATTTCCAGCAGGTAGTCTTTCTTCTGAAGTTGCTGATGCACCCGCCAGCCAAGGTCACACAAGCACGGGAAAGGCAGGGCGATATGGGGGTTCGCAGAAACAGCCGTTGCTGTCTTCTTCAGATAGGTCGCTAGCATATCTGCGGCTAGCTCCCCTTGCGCGGGAAGCAAGCTGCCGAGAAGTTGCCATAATTCCAAAGCTGAAATATCAGCGCGAACCGACAGGGCGGTTGGATTGAAAGCCGAATGAATGCCGCGGGTTCTATCCGGTCTTATTTGATTTTCTGCGTTTTTTCTCAATAACTGGAATGCCTGGTTCTGGTTGGTGAACAAAACGGCGTCCCAATCACTCTCCGGTGTTGTGATTTGAATCATTCGTGTTTGGTTAGCAACTTCGATTCGAGCAACCTCACCATCCCAGTTGACCGGGAAGGTGACTGGCACAGAACTCTTCTCGCAACCCTGTCTAAGCAGCTCACACTGCCACAAAGTTTGCATGGTTTGCTCAGGCTTGAGATGTTTGCTTTGCTCCAGGGCAAGATTGGGGCTCATCACCGTTTTCGAGCCCCCTGCCATTGCCAAACTGAGGTTAAGGTTGCCCGTTTGACCTTTCAGGCAGGTTTCATAGCCTTGTCGGGTATGTTTAAGTTCTGAATTACCCTGAAGTGTGACCAACCTGGCAGCCAACCGGGCTCCGGCTTCGAGGTTGTTATCGCTGTGGTTGGTTATGCTGATGCGTCCCTGCACCAGGTCACCGCTGCGTACCCAAAATTCAATGATTGATTCCACCTCAGGAAAAGGTGATGTGGTCAGTTTGACATAGTTCGAATATAGTTTGTCTATGCGGGGCTGACATAAGAAATCCTGGATCCTCTCCTGAGCGATCTTATTAAGGCTCACCTGGGGCATGATCTGAAAGCTTTGTGCCTGTAAGCCCAGCGTGCTCATCAGGCTGACGGGAGCGCATTCCTCGGTTTCTAATTGCCAGACCAGGTCAAGCGCGGAAGGACTCTCGAGAAAATGCTGATCCGCAGCCAGGGTAAGGCTGATGGCGTCTTTACTGAAAAAAGGACCGATGTTCACCCCCCTATTATATATGCTACTGTTGATTTGACATAAAACCGGTATGTCTCCTGATATGTTAAAATCGATGTTAGTGAAGGAAGAGTAAAAATATGAAAACAAATCAAATGCCTGAATCCGAAAATTCAACCAATCCCATGAATGAGGATGGCCAGGAGTTGAGCGAAACCAACTCCGATAGCCAACCGGAAACAAAGCCTGAAGAGCAGCATCAAGAAGCCGGCTCCCACAATATGGACCATGGCTCTCAGTTCTGGGAATTAGATGATTTCGAAGTGACCCCGCTGAGCCTTGAAGAGCTGAATGGTCAAAATTCCTATACCAACCCTGGCGACGAATTCAAAACCGGTCACTGGGCAATTGAGTTGCCTTCTACGGAAGAAACTCAAGTTCCCGAACCGATCAGACCAGAAGTTGACGAGGATTTTGTTGAGACCATTCCTCCCGAAACCCCGCTCAACCAGCCGCTTCCAGAGGAGTTTTTGCCTGAAACTGTGGGAGAGGTTGACCCGCAGGCGACCCTTTTAAACGCGGTTGCTTTTACACCGGTAAGAGCCGAAGTCTCTCACGACACACAACCTGTGCCGGTGGTCGCCCGCAATAAGCCAACCCCAGTCCACTCGAGTCCAACCGAGCCCTTGAAAGGTGGCAAAACACAGCCCACACCTGTTGGTGGTAAACCCTCGCTCCCGCCGGCCAGAACGAAAAAGAAAAGAGGCTGTTTAGGGCGCGGTGTCCTGATTGCTTTTATCGTTTTGCTATTAGTGCTGCTGGCCGGAGGCATTTTCGCCATTTCAAGATATCTGGATATTGCCAGCACACTTCCTTCGGTGGACGAACTGCAGAACCGAGCTTCGCAGTTTGAAACCACCTACATTCTTGATCGAAACGGGAATATCCTCTACGAAATTGTCGACCCCAACGCGGGCAAACGCACTTACGTGCCTCTCGAGCGCATTTCTCCTTATCTGATCGCGGCGACAATTGCCACAGAAGACAAGGAATATTACAACCATCCTGGTTTTGACCTGTTCGCGTTGACACGCGCGTTGTATTCCAACTACACCTCCGGAGAGATAGTTTCTGGCGCGTCAACCATCACACAGCAGTTGGCCAGACTTCTTTTGCTGACCGAGGAGCGGTATGACGTGACTTATGAGAGAAAGGCGCGCGAGATCATTCTCTCGGCTGAAATTACACGCCGTTACACCAAGGAACAGGTGCTCGAGCTGTATCTCAACGAAATTTTTTACGGCAATCTTTCCTACGGGGTAGAAGCCGCATCTGCTACCTATTTCAACACCACTGCCGCTGAATTAAACTTATGGCAATCAGCCTTTCTGGCTGGTATTCCCCAGGCGCCGGCCGTTTACGATGTTTATAATAACCGTGAGGCGACCATTAATCGCTTCAAAACGGTTTTGGTGCTGATGTATAAGTTAAGCAACGAAACCGGCTGTATTCACATCGGTGAGAATCTGGAACCAGTCTGTGTCGACGCAATCCAGACCATTGAAGCCTCAGACGCTCTGGAAACTTATGAGTTCACCAAGCGCGATATCGGCATGCAATTTCCTCACTGGGTGGTGTTTGTTCAATCGCTCTTGGAATCACAATTTGACGCACAGACGATTTACCGATCGGGCTTCACGGTTTACACAACCATCGATCCGGATATGCAGCGCGAAGCTGAGCAGGCAGTTAGAGATCAGCTGGCCCAAATGGCCGGGAAGAACGCCACCAATGGTGCCGCCGTCGTGATGAACCCAGCTAATGGAGAGATTCTATCAATGGTCGGATCGGCAGATTTT
>JBBAES010000055.1:0-9365 GCA_041655815.1 Anaerolineaceae bacterium | reverse complement strand
TAAGGTCAGCAGCTTCATCATAATCAACAGCGATGTCAGCAGCGCCCTTGTATTCGTAATCAACGCCGTTATAGTTGTGAGTCTCGCCCTCGATACCATCATAGATAATACCGCCAACA
The DNA here is from genome assembly GCA_041655815.1 of Anaerolineaceae bacterium. Taxonomy (GTDB): domain Bacteria; phylum Chloroflexota; class Anaerolineae; order Anaerolineales; family Anaerolineaceae; genus Mesolinea. The sequence goes on along the minus strand of JBBAES010000055.1, from coordinate 9,246 downwards.
CGGTCGGTAGTCATAATGCTGATCTGGGTCATACCCGAGACGTCCATGTCATATGCGGTATCCCCAAAGAAGGGGCTGAACTTCTGCGAGAAGTCCTGATATGCGACCACAAATGGGGTGTCAATGGTGGGGGCAGTAGGAAGATTCTCAGCGAAGGGCTGATCTTCAAATACCGGAGCTTCTTCGGTCTCTACTGGTTCTTCAGTTACAACTGGTTCTTCAGTTTCAACCGGTTTTTCGGTCTCTACTACGGGGGGTTCTGTTACGACAACTTCTGTTGCCGGAGTGCCGCAAGCGGCGAGTGCTACGCCGAACATGACGAGCACAATCAAAATAGAAAGGTTTCTTGCAAATTTACTCATATTTCTCCTAATTCTCCTTCTAAGATTTAGTTCATTATAAATTAATAAGAAAATGGTGTCAACAAGGGCGTCTTGACCACCTTCCTATTAATCTATTCATTAGTTAATGGAGTCTCCTCCGTTTCAATCTTTACCTGAGTCGTTCGACTGAATATCATCCAGATCAAAACAGCCGCTACAGATACCAGGCCCAAATAGATGGCCTCCAGCCCTAAAGCCTGGCCATGGGATGCAAAAATCAAATAAATCAACCAACCCACCAGGCCAACAGCCGTGATAATCAGGTACAATCGACTCATATTGACAACTCTATTATACGACAATCCAATTTCCTCGTTTCGGTAGGGACGCTTTTCGTTTGGTATTCTCAAAATCCCTGCCGCCAGAAACATAAGCGGGAAGAAAGCCCCTGTGTAGGGCAAGGCTATATACATTTTATAAAGCCCAGGGTTGTTGATAAATCCGGCGCCAATGTGTAATCCAAAGGCAAGCACAAAAAACAGGACGAACTGCTGCTTCAGTTGTTTAATTCGGGACTCTTCGAGATTCAGCCCGAAATATTCGCCATGGTAGGCTATTGTCTTTCTTATTCGACCTTTCTCGTCTTCAGTTTCGACGAGGTCATAGTCTTTTATGTATTTTTTAGAGGCCATAATGTAGGTCACTTCATTGTATCAAATAATACTCAGTTTGTTCAAATGGGTTTTTAGACCACCTGAAAGATGTCAGGTCATCTCCACTAAGGATAATCGCGGGACCATGTCAAAATTATGTAATACTTAAAGGTGTCATAAAAATTGTCCCATTTTCCGCGATAATAAAACGTCTACTTCTCTGGCATGATCCGCCATAATTCTCCAAAAGTGTTGTTCTCACCGAAACTGATCCGGTTTGAATAGACCCACAAACGATATTGCGGCATCAACGCAATAGCCGGTAGGTATTGCGACATCAGCCCGGGGTCATCCATCCCCTCCTCACCAACATATCTTGAAGAAATCTGCCAGCAATTTTCATCAAATTCCGGCTCTTCCAGCCCCGCCAGATTGGTGCCCACCCAACTATTAATAGAAGAGGGGATCTTATCTGAAGTGTATAACTGGCACAGGTTTAAGTGTTCTGGCTGCCAGGAGAGCAACGCCAGCTCAAACTTGCGCCCAAAAACCAGACCGTCTGGTCCGGGGCGGTAAAGCTCACCCACTGGAAGTGGCTGAACCTCAATTCCTACTCCACAGCCAGCCAGTCTTTCCGCGATCTTTCTGGCGATGTTCTGGTCCAGTTGACTCTGCCCGGTCAGCAGCTCCAACCGTAATTCGGTTCCATTTAATACTTTATTGACATTCTGAGCTATCCGCACAAATCCTTCTGACTCCTCGGCTACTATCCACCCAATTTCCTCCAAGGCCAGGTTTCCGTCCACACCAGTGCTTGCCAACGAATCGCCTGGAAAGAGCATGCCTTCAGGCAGGCGCTCGATCAAATATTCCCTCAGCAGTGTTTCCGGGCTTATACAGGCTGCCAATGCCTGTCTGGTTGCGACATCACCGAGGATGTCCTGCCTTTCATTCGTCCAGGCGTTGTAAAACCCCTGATCATATTCAGCCGGCGTGATCCCAAAAACCAATTGCTGAACCGGTTCCCAATTTTCACCTACAAGCGTATTTGCAGCCGACAGGCTATCTAACTGGCTCTTCTCAAGCCCCTCGAGTCGATAAGTCTTGTCCAGAATGTCGCATTGCCCTGATTCCAGTTTCTGCAGCGCAGAATCCAAATCTGGTTCGACCTGGAAAACCAGTTTGTCATAAGCCGGAAGTCCCTGCCCGCTTAACACAAATTCAGAGTTTTTCTCCAAAACAATCTGACTGCCCGCTTCCCAACCGACCAGACGGTAAGCACCCCAGCCCAGTGGAAACTGGCTTGTCTCGGCAGAACTGAGTAACTGTGTGTCAGAATATTCGCCAATCTGGTGACGGGGCATGGGCGCCCAAAGGATGTCTTTCAGGTCACGCGGGACAAAACCCGGGATGCCCCTCCAGACCAATGTCTGCTCATCGCTGCTGACAAAGCTGGCCGTGCGGTCAACTGCCCATTTGTAATGACCCAGGCCGCTTTTTTCAGCCAAATGGTACGAGAACACAAAGTTATCCGCGCTCAGTGCTTCACCATCAGACCACTTCAAATCTGGCAACAGCTTGAAGGTCACCGTGAACTGGTTCATGTAATATTCCTGTTCGTGGTTCCACACCACGGGATTCTCAAAAGAATAATTGACGGCCTGTTCAATTTGAGTCCCTTCCGAAAGATAAACAACATTGCCGCTGCTATCCAGCACAGGTTGACCAACTTTGACTGGAACCGCATCGAGCAGGATACCGCCATTTTCCTGGCTGGGGATGTTCTCAAAAAAGAGGCTCTGATTCGAGTTCTGATCTGTTGCCAGAAGGTCAATGTAAATTCCAGCAAACACACTTTGTTTGGCTATGCTCTCATATCCGTCATATCGATACAAGCCCCCCGGTTCCTCAGCCATGCAGACGTTCAACACCAACGGCGGAACTTCAGTAGCGGTAGGTGTCGGCGCGTCAGTAGGAGCCTCGGCCGTGACGCCCTGGCTCGCTAAAGGTGTTACTACTGGTTGTTTTGTGTTGCATGCAGACAGAATCAGGCTTATAGATAATAAAATAAGGGTTACTGGTGATTTTTTCATTCTTCCTCCTCCTGATCATCGCTGCCAAAACGCAGCCTTAAGTAAGAGTCATACCTGCCAGGATCGATTTTTCCCTCGGCGACTGCCTTTCGGACGGCACAACCAGGTTCGTGCGAATGACTGCAGTCGTTAAACTGACACTCTGGAACCAGCGGGGCAATTTCAATAAAATACGCGTCTAACTCTTCCTCTTCAATATCCCAAAGCGCCAGCGTGCGCAGTCCAGGAACGTCTGCGATATAGCCGCCTTCCGGCAGGTCAAACAATTGCCGAACTTGCGTGGTATGACGCCCTTTTCCCTTGCCAGTCCCCTGACTTACTGCGGCTGTTTCCAGCTTGACTCCCGGCAAAATGCGGTTGATCAGGCTCGATTTTCCCACACCTGATGGCCCTGCCAAAGTGGTCAGTTTACCAGCGAGAAGTTTGCGCATCTCCTCCAGCCCTTCGCCTGTCTCAGCGGAAACGTAAACCACCCCATAGCCGATGTCTTCGTAGGGCGAAAATATTTCCCGGGCTTTATCAATCCCGCATAAATCAATTTTATTGATTACGATAACAGCGGGAATATGAGCCCGCTCGGTTATCACCAAAAAGCGGTCGAGCATTCTCGTGTTGGGTTCCGGCCTGGCGCATGCAAAAACCAACATCGCCAAATCAGGATTTGCTATAAGAATCTGTTGATATTCGTAATTAACACCCGTCAACATTCGGGAGAAAACACTTTTCCGCGGCAAAACTTCTTCGATGCTGCCAGTCATATCTGGCATTGGCTCGATCATAACCTGATCGCCAACTGCCACCAGATCCCCCTTCGCACGACCTCTACGCAAACGTCCTCGCAACCGGCAACGATAATCGCCAGCGTCTGTGCGCACATCAAGGTACCCCGCCTGAGAACGGATCACTAAGCCCTGGAGCAGATCAGGCATGCATCCTTTGGCTGTTTTTGTAAACGATTGTCATCTTATTCCTCTTCAGGTTGTGCTGGAATGTAAGGGCTGGATTCCCATGGCATTAATCCCCCAGCATTTTCCATGTTGGTGAAATACAGGGAGACAATCCGTCTGAAGAGTGGCGTCGCCATCTCTGAGCCTTCTCCAGCGTTTTCGAGGATGATCGCGATAGCGATGTCTGGTTTATCGGGGTTTTCCTCGAAAGTATATCCGGCAAACCAGGCGTGTGGTGTGCCAAGCGGGTTTTCTGCGGTACCAGTTTTCCCAGCTACGTTAAATGGGAAAGTATTTGAAAACTGGAAGTTAGCCGTACCGCTGGGGTTTCGAATCACCATAACCATTGCTTGCTGGATAGCTTCCAGGTTCTCGGGTGTCAGCGGCAGTTTCCCAATTTCTTTAGGCTCGAATTCGTAAACCGGTGTTTGACCTGTCAGGCCAATCCATTCCACAACCGTTGGCTGATGGAGAGTGCCGCCGTTGCCGATCGCGGCAATGAAATTCGCGACCTGCAAAGGACTGTTTTGCAGTGTGCTTTGCCCAATTGCCATCTGTACATACTCGTTGATGTCGGTTGGGGTCATATTCAGGTTGCCTTCGAATTCGGGAATCTCAATTCCTGTCGGTTTCCCAAGTCCAAACCCGGAGGCGACGTCGGGAATGGCTGTTCGATAACCGTCATTCCAGAGGGTGTAGGCAATATGCCAGAACCAGGGATTACACGAACGCATCAAACCTTGTTGTAAGGTCAACGTACCCGATGCGCCAAAACCTTTGTCATAGGTCCAGTCCTTACCCACCCAGCCATCCAGCTCATACCAGAGGCTGTCGCAAAAATAAGGATAATCTTTTGTAAACACACCCGTTTCCAGCGCTGCCGCCATTGTCACAATCTTAAACACAGACCCCGAAGGGTATACACCCTGAGCCGCCCGGTTATACATTGGATTAAATGGGTTTTGAGTGACTTCCGCGATGGAATAAGCGGTGTAGAAAGGACCCACGAATACATTGGGGTCAAAGCCAGGGTTTGACACCATGGCGATGATCTTGCCAGTATCCCGCTCCATCACAACAATCGCGCCGACATTATCACCCATACTCTGCTGCAACCAATATTGCAGCTGGCTGTCTATAGTCGTGTAGATTGACTGGGCTGGTTTTGCATCCGCTTGTGCAATTTTGGTCAAAACCTGACCTTGCAGATCCTTAACATACAGGTCAGCGCCGTGTGTTCCCGCGAGATACTCTTCACCCCAGGCTTCCAACCCGGCATAACCGATTTTTTCGTCTCCGGTATATCCCAGGCGTTGATAGTATTCCAGGTTTTCCACCGGCACATTGAGAACATAGCCGGTGACATGAGGGGCAATGCCGCCGTCATGGTAAAAACGTGCTCTGAAACTCTCCAAAGAAATTCCAGGAAATGCGGTCAGCCGGTCATAATACTGCTCAGCAGTTTGGGCTGTGATATCACCAATAATGGCATATTGGTAACCGGCCCTGTCAGCGTATTCCTCTCGGATGCTTTCTTCCGTGCGCATCAGAATTTCCCAAAAGCCTGACCATATCCCCTTCTGTCTCTTCATCGATATTGCCCGGGGTCACTGTGATAGTAACAACGTCTTCAAACGACACCAGGGGATAATTATTGGAAGTATCAGAAGCGTAGATATTTCCTCTTGCCGGCACTTCGATCACCAGTTCGAGGTAGTTGCCACCAGCCAATTCAGGCAACATCATTCCGCTATCCCATTGAACATGCCACGAGCCATCTTCCAGAATCAAATTCATAATCGTCTGGCGGCTGACGTTGCCCATCAATGCGGTTTCATACTCGATCTGATAACTGACCTGCGCGGTCGTTATGTTCAGCATGCTGGATAAAATCTGATAATCTATTTCTTGCATAGTCAGCTTGATGGCAGTATCGCGGTGGCTCGCTTCAAAGGCTTCTATCGTAACGGCGTCTTTGGTCAGTCGGCTTAGCCGGTCATACATCTGCTGGTAGTCTTCTATGACCCACAGATCCATATACTCTCTGGCAGCCGCCTCAACGTCAGGGACAGAATCGAAGCTAACATTTGGGCTAGGCAGAGGAAGGGTCACCGTAGGCTCAGCTGTAGGCGTGACAATCGTATTTTGATTGCAGGCACTCAACATCATCACCAGGATGATCAGGGTTGTCAGATATTTATTGATTGTTTTCATGTTTAAGCTCATGCAATATCGAAGGATAGACTTCACATGTTATGTCATTATACCGCTGACACAACTCGGCGATATCGATGTCCACGCTAATACCCGCCCTCCGAAATAGTCGGTAGACGTGACAGAGCGGCAAGCCCATTACGTTGGCATAGCAACCCTCAATCCGATCTACCGGATGAAACTCAGGGTCCTGAATCGCATATCCGCCTGCCTTGTCTTTATAATCACCCCGCGCGATGTAAGCTTGAATTTCTTCATCAGAATAAGCGCGCATATACACCTCTGTCAGGCAGACATCGCTCAGGATGGGCCCATCTTTACCGAGATGAAGAGAAAGCGCCGTGTAAACCCGATGGCTACGCCCGCGCATAAGTTTCAGAGTCCGCTCGGCATCTTCGGCGTCAACCGGCTTGCCTAATACCAGCCCTTCCAGATCGACGATAGTGTCGGCAGAAAGCACCACTTCATCCTCAGAGATCTCCCTGGCTTCGCCTTTCTCAAAAGCCATTCGCTCCACATACTCTATAGGGCTTTCCCCTCTGCGTTTTTGTTCATCAATTTCTGCGGGTGCTGTGGTAAAAGGTATCCCGAATAAACACAGCATCTGATTTCTGCGTGGTGAACCGGAAGCAAGGATTAATTTTCTATGTTTCATATCAAGAGCAGATTTTATCACGGCGTGAATATCTTATTTTTTAAACGTGTAGGGCAGATTCATCTGCCTGCAGTTTATGGGTAACCCGGGTAAGAAACAGCGTTGGCCACTTTCTTTTTTGCGCAGCATATGCTCCCCTTCCATTTACCTGCTGGTAAATTTAAAAGAGTAAACCGCCCCATCATGTATACTGGCGCGGTTTCATAACGATTGCGATAATTACTTTCACTCAATGCGTTTAACTTGAAAACTGTCAAAATCTTTGGCAACCCATGTCTGAGGGAAAACTGCCCTGGCTTCTTCCTGAATATCCTCATCCCGATAGCGTCGCGAAATGTGTGTGAGCAAAAGTTTGCCTACCCCCGCCTCTTTTGCCAGGGTGGCTGCCTGTTCAGCAGTTGAGTGACCGTAAGTGGCAGCCATCTCAGCCTCATCTCTGAGGTAGGTGGCTTCCATTACCAGCCCGTCGACTCCCCGAACCTGCTCGAGCAATTTTTCTGGTCTGCCTACGTCCCCAACCACTGCCAGTCTCGTCCCAGGTTGCTCTGGGCCCAATACCTCATCCGGTTGAATTACGCGCCCATCCTCCAGGGTGATTGCTTTACCTGCGACCAATTCCTTCCGCCACGGTCCCGGGGGGACCCCCAGTGCTTCCGCAGCTTCAGGAATAAAAGGCCGTCTGCCATATTCATCAAAGCTATAGCCCAAAGAAGCAGAACCACGATGGTCGACTGCGAAAGCACTGATCTTAAACTTTTCTGATTCGAAAATTACACCAGGTTTGATTGTGTAGAGGTTGATTGGAATCGGCGCTGGCTGCCGTCGTAAAACGACCCCGTTTACCAGGTCATCCACCCTATCCATAGTGTGGCGACTGCCATAAAGATTTACTTCCTCAATTGCCTCCCAGCGCATGAAGGTGGAAATCAAACCTGCCAGCCCCAAAATATGGTCGAGGTGACCGTGGGTCAACAAAATGTGGTTGAGGCGCTTAAAACCAATGCCACTCTTGAGAATCTGGCGTTGGGTTCCCTCTCCGCAGTCAACCATGAAACGATACTCGTCATGTTGCACCACAAGTGAAGATAGACCGCGTTTAATGGAAGGGGCGGATGCGGATGTGCCTAAAAATGTAATTTCAAACAAAGTTGTAAGTGCCTTCGCTTATCCGATTTCGCGACTGATTTTTCCGATTTGCTTTAGTGCGGTAACAGCAGCCAGTCCGACCTGTAAACCTTGCGTCGCGCTGATCGGAAATTTCCCAGCCTGTTCATCTGAGGTTTCAATGAAATTTTGCGCAGCCCTGTACCCAAGAAAAGCCCCCAGAAGAGTTCCGACGATCAGAGTAAGCGTTTTTACGTTTTTATTCATATCATTTTCCTTTTATCAAAAAGCCTGGCTTGTAAACTTCGCAGGACTTGTTTTGTTTTTTCACTGTTTTCGTTTATCGTAAAAATTGGCTGAAGGCTTATGTCAGCACCTTTGCGGATGTGCCAGCGGGCTTTTTCGAAACCCTCCAGGACTTTGAGCCCTGCTCTGGGAATCAGCGGCTTTAATTTATAAAGTCCGTAAATGAGAGCACCCAGGATCACCAGCTGGAGAAGGGCAATGAATAACACTGGCAAAATTACAATTACAGTCGCGGCGCCGCCAACTTCGCTTATTCCAGGGCGAAATTGACCATTTCTGACAATGAGAAAAATCAATCCCACCAACATCAAGACCGAAAAGAGACCAACCGGGAAGAGTATCTGCCAGAAGCGCTGTTGTTTATGCGCTTGGTATGAAGGTGTTTCAAAATAGTTGTTGCGGTCTTCTTTTTCCATTACATATATTTTAGCATGATACCTGTACTTTTGGCATAATGTAGAAGTAACAGCGGGTCTTGAGCCCATCGTCACAGTAGCAAGTGAAAGATAAATTCTCGGATCCAAGACGACCTTTTCATCTATAAAATCACGACTCACTTAGAATTGGTTTCTTTTTTCGTATAGTTAATGTATAATTTCTTTTAAGAAAGAATACCTATGCATGGTTCCACAAAGTGGACCGTGGATTTTGAGTCGCTTTACAATGGTTAGATTATGAAACGGCTGGGTAGCGCCCACCGACTTTTGGAAATTTTTTGCTCTTATCGCTTGGGAGCTGTGAAACAAAGGCAAGACGACAGTTGATAGTTGACATTTATTTAGGTTAATACTGTTTTCTTAATTGTGTTCGGCACCGAACCGATTCCAAAACGTATCTACCCTTTGCAAGCAAAGATTCTAAAGCCACGGTCACGAACCTTGGCTTTTTTTGATAACAATGGAAAATGTAATTACGGACATTCAGGCTCAGAAGCGCAATCGTAACCGGGTG
>JBBAES010000054.1:0-9369 GCA_041655815.1 Anaerolineaceae bacterium | reverse complement strand
GAAGCCGCGCGCAGATTGGCCGAGAAAAAACGCGTGGTGATTGTTGATACCTCGAACGAAATCGGTGGTGACGGCGATGTGCCCCACCCAGCAGTTGGAGCTGCCAGGCGCATGCAAGTGCCAAAGCCATCCCTGCAGCATGAGGTCATGATTGAGGCGGTAGAAAATCACAACCCCGAGGTGATCGTCATCGATGAGATCGGGCGTGAACTGGAAGCCCAGGCAGCCCGCACAATCGCGGAGCGTGGCGTACAGCTGATTGGCACCGCGCACGGGAATGCCCTGGATAACTTGTTGATTAACCCAACCCTTTCAGACTTGATAGGTGGGGTTTCTTCTGTCACACTTTCTGATGATGAGGCAAGAAGGCGTGGGACGCAAAAAACAGTTCTGGAACGAAAATCTCCGCCAACCTTCACAATTTTGGTCGAAATCCAGAATCGCGCACGAGTAAAGGTGCATCGAGATGTCGGCGCGGCGGTCGATTCGATTTTACGGGGTTATCCCATGCTGCCAGAGGAACGTTTTCGTGATGAGGATGGCCAGGTTCATTTTTTGAAACAGACCAGGCCCAATATGCCAACCGTTTCCCAGTCGATCAGACGCGGAACAAGTATGGATAAGAGCCCGTTCGACCGCAGCCCCATGCCGGTCAGCGTCCCTCAGCAGGAGCGTTACCCTCAAAGCAGGCATGCGGACCGGTATGATGACTTTATTGCTGGGGATGATTACGAAAACCCGGTCATTCAGGCTTCGGATGAGGATAAGAAAATATTTGTCTTTGGTGTCGCGAGGAACAGGCTTTTACAATCTATAAAGAGCATGGGTGTTCCCGCAGTGGTAGTCAAAGATCTGGAAGACGCGGATATTCTGCTGACTCAACGCCGCTACTATCGCGACAGATTGCAGCCAATTGTGGAAGCGGAAGAGCGAGGCATCCCGATTTTCGTAGTGAAGTCCAACACTGTCGCCCAGATCGAGCAGTTTCTGATCGATTCCTTCCAGCAAAGGCAGACGCCGGCTCGATTGTCCCTGAATGAAGAAGCCATGCACCAGGCCGAGCAGGCAGTCCTGATGGTCCAGGCAGGAGAAAAATTTGTTAATCTTCCGGCAATGCCTTCCCCTATTCGGCGATTGCAGCATGAATTGGCAAGAAGAGCACACCTGGTTTCCCGTTCTTTTGGGAGAGATCCAAACCGGTACGTACGGATTTATCGGGATTAGGTATGTTTATCACAATCGAAGGACCGGAAGGCAGTGGTAAGAGCAGTCAGTTACCAGAACTAGCAGAATATTTGGAATCCAGGGGTTTTGAGGTAGTAAAAACCCGTGAGCCAGGCGGCACGAAGATTGGCGACCAGATTCGGGAAGTTCTGATGAGGATGGACAATACAGAGCTTCACCCCAGGACTGAAATATTGCTTTTCCTTGCCGCCAGGGCTCAACTGGTCGAAGAAGTGATTAAGCCCAGCCTGGAACAAAAGAGAATTGTCTTATGCGATCGTTTTGGTGACTCGACCCTGGCTTATCAAGGTTATGGGCACGGGTTTGCCCTGGAGAATCTGAGATCGCTGCTTGATTTCGCGACCGGAGGTTTGAAGCCAGACCTGACCATTTTGTTGGATGTAGATATAATGACCGGGCTGAAAAGAAAGAAAGCAAAAGAAGAATGGAACAGACTTGACGCTTTTGAGTTATCATTTCATGAGCGCGTTCGCGCGGGTTATTACCTCCTTGCCGAGCACGAGCCTGAGCGTTGGAAGATAGTGGATGGCTCGCAAGCGCCAGATCTGGTACAAGCACAAATGAGAGCAGTGGTAGACGAAGCTCTTTGCTTGTAGTAAATCTGAAGTAAACGATGGGACAGAAAGTCCCATTATTTGAAAGGAATTTCATAATGAAAAATATTACGAAGTATTTGTGGCTCTTTTTGATTGTGGTCTTGGTGTTGAGCGCCTGTGAGATTCAGGAAGTAACCCCTCCCCCTGTGGTGACCCCCACAACCGCGGTGGAAACCGATCCTGTCAATCCGGAAGGCACAGAGGTGATACCCGCGGTGCCGACAGAAGAGTTGCCGTTGTTGGATGAGGATGGCAATATGAGCTGCTTGTTGGTGGGTCCGCTTTTCCCAGAACTTACTGAAGAACAAGAAGAGCAACTCGCGATTTTCCCGGAAGTAACCGAAGATGACTGGGTTAAAGGGGCTGACGATCCCATCCTAACGGTGATCGAATATACAGATTTTTTCTGCCCCTATTGCGAGATGGCCTATTTCGAGTTAGAGACGTTACTTGAAAAGTATCCGGATGATGTACAGATCGTATATCGCCCTCTGCCGCTCGATTCCCTCCATCCGACTGCTCCGCTTGCGGCTTACGCTTCTGAGGCAGCTGGCATGCAAGGATATTTCTGGGAAATGTATTCCGCGATTTTTGAAAACAAAAACACTCTGGCACCATTATCAGCTGAAGAGCTCACCGACTGGTTTTTGGAAACGGCCGATGATTTTGGGCTGGATGTCAAACAATTTAGAGCTGATTTGGAAAGCGACGCAGTCATCGATAAGATCACAACTGAACAGCAAACCATGTTTGCTAACGGCGTCAGTTCCACCCCAACAGTTTTGGTCAATCGACGCCCGGTTGGCAACTGGACAGCAGCCTACCTGAGTAATTTCGTTGAAGTGATGAAGGCTGAACAGGATATGATGACCGAGTGTCCTCCCTTCGTGATCGACCCGGATAAAGAATATACTGCCACAATTACCACCGAAAATGGCGACATTGTGATCGAACTCTACCCTGAGGCGGCTCCTCTGGCTGTGAATTCCTTTGTCTATTTGGCAAGAGAAGGCTTTTATGATGGCGTTACCTTCCATCGGGTTTACCACAACTTCATGGCTCAGACCGGCGACCCGACGGGTACTGGTTGGAGCGGCTCTGGTTATCAATTCCGTGAAGAAATTGTGCCTGAACTGACCTATGACGAACCCTACATGCTTGGAGTAGCCCGGGGCCAGGGTGAAGGAACCAGCGGTAGCCAGTTCTTTATCACTTACGTGCCCTATCCCTCTCTCAACGGTGGTTATACTATCTTTGGCAGAGTGATCGAAGGCATCGAGGTGCTTGATCAAATCACTGAACGTGACGCTGATAGTAACCCTGAGGCACCTCAAGGCGATAAGATTATCAGTATTGTGATCAACGAAAAATAGTGCCCGAACAAGCAACCGGGCCCTCAATACCAATTCGAACCAGCCCCCGCTGGATGCACTGGTTGAACCTGATTTGGAACATCCTGGTCGTCCTCGGGGCTGGCTCGTTTGCTTTATTTCTGTTGGGTTTGAGTAGAGAGGCAGGGTCCAACCCGCTCGTCAATCAGATATCCGTCCGCGCCATTTACCTGTGGGCTTACACGGCTGGTTTTATTGCTCTGATGGCATTTATCGCACTGGCTGGCAGCATCGGAAGGCTTACGGGCAGACCAAAAAACCCCAAGCCAAGACAGGCTGGTTGGATGCGTTTCAGTATCTTCTTGTTTCCACTTGTAATATGGGCTGTGGCAGCCTGGAATTACTCTATAGTTTTGCCAGATTGGCTGTTCTCACTGCTGGTCTACCTGGGCGTTTTGATCCCGGTAGTTTGGTTGTTGCGGATGGCAAGCGGCCACTTGTGGGGTCAGCACAAAGACCGGGATGCCTCTGTGATCAGCTTTTCCAGTACCTTTTCGATCTCTCTGATCATGCTGATACAGGCAGTAATTGTGGTTATGGCAGTTGTGATAATTGCTATTCTTAACCCCGCGACTGTTGCACAGATTCCTGACAGCTTAATTGAAATCGAAGAACTGTTGCTCTCGCCGGTGGTGATTCTCGCCGCGATTATCTTTGTGGCAGTAATTGTGCCGGTGGTGGAAGAACTTTTCAAGACTCTGGCAGTATGGCCCTTGCTGGGTCTGAACATTAGCCCTGGCGAAGGCTACGTTGCTGGGATGATGAGCGGCGCTGGCTTCGCCCTGTTGGAAGGAATGCTTTTCGCGGCGCAGACAGCCATGACATCTGGGGGTGACTGGGTCTATTTTTTGATTGGTCGACTGGGAGGCACATTGATCCATATCTTCAATGGCGCGTTGATCGGTTGGGCACTCGCGAAAAGCTGGCAGAACCGTAAGTTTACACGCGCCCTTGTAATTTATCTTTTGACATTTATAATCCACGGCATGTGGAACCTGACTGTTGTGATCACCCAATTGGTGCCCTCATTAATGGAGCAGGAAGTCAACCAGAGCCTGACAAACACTGTAATGATAATTCTCGGTGGGCTGATCGGGCTTGGTTTTATTTATTTCGGCCGGCATGTTCTTAATTCCACAAAACTATTTCAAGTAAGTATTGCAAAGGATGCAAATGCAAGTTAATTGGAGCGCCTCACGTGAGCGAGTGATGAAAATATTGCGGTCGGTGTTCAACGCAGTTTCGGACATCGAGGTTATTGGTCAGGAAAACATCCCTGCGAGCGGAGGATACGTTTTGGCAACCAGCCATGTCAGCCGGTTGGATACGCTTTTCTTGATGTTGTCGAGCTCCCGCAAAGACATCGTGGGGATGGTGGCAAGAGAATATCGAAGGGCCCCGTTTTTCGGTTGGTTTCTGGAAAAATTGGGGGTGATTTGGATCACTCGGGAAGGGTATGACTTCCAGGCGTTTAGAGAGGCATCCGCGTTTCTGAAAAAAGGTGGAATCGTAGGTTTGGCGCCAGAAGGATCCCGCTCACGAGACCGACAATTGATGGAAGGCAAGCACGGCACGGTGTTAATGGCCATTAAAAACAAAGTCCAGGTGATCCCGGCAGCTGTGATTGGGTCTGCGGATATGATGAAGCGCTTTCTGAAGTTAAAAAAGATGCAGGTCAAAGTGATTTTCGGAAAGCCGTTTGACTTACCCCAACCCGAAGAGGGACAGAGCGAAAAAAATGTTCTCGATCTGGCAACGACTGAAGTCATGTGCCGGATAGCAATGCTTTTGCCAGAAGACCGTAGAGGTTTCTACCGCAACCACCCGAGATTACAGGTATTATTAGCTGAACAACAATCGTTATTATGAACTATAGAATGGAGACAAGATGATACCAATTCGTGACGATTTAAAAACACACTACACCCCTATAGTTAATTACGGGCTGATTTTGATCAACGTGCTTGTTTTCCTGTGGATGTTTGTGAACAGCGCAAACCTAGAAAACATTTTTTATGAATATGCCCTTATCCCTGCTAATCTCCAGGATGGAGTCAATTTGAGGGATATCACAGCGTTTCTAACCAGCATGTTCATGCACGGCGGCTGGATGCATCTGATCGGAAATATGCTCTATCTGTGGATCTTTGGCGATAATGTAGAAGATCGGATGGGTCATATCGTCTATTTGCTTTTCTACCTGGCTGGCGGTGTGGTAGCAGCTTTGCTGCAGATTATGGTCAACCCTGGCTCACAGATCCCAATGGTGGGCGCCAGCGGCGCAATTGCCGCGGTTTTGGGCGCGTACCTGGTGTTGTATCCCAACAGCAGGGTTTACACTTTTATTCCAATTGGCTATTTTGCCCGTTTACGGATGGTGCCAGCAATCGTCGTATTGGGTTTGTGGTTTTTATTGCAATTATTCAGTGGAATTGGATCATTTAGTGCACCTGACCAGGGCGGCACAGCCTTTTTTGCCCATATTGGTGGTTTCATATTTGGTCTGGCGGCTGGCTGGTTGTTTAAAGAGCGCGGTCGAGAACCTGTGCCCGCACCGCCACGGTGGAATTGACGGGTTGCCTCTTACCTCCTGATTTTGTGTGACGGGGCTACAAAGTGTCTATGATTGGATTGACACGCTTTTATAAATAAAAAACATAGTATAATATGCGTCCAGCGTTTGGATGGCTCCGGCCCTCGAGGCGCATTTTGTATTTATCCCCATGGGGAAGTAGAATAGATATAAGGAACAAGAAGCTATGCCAAGTTCATACCTGACACGTGAAGGTTATGAGAAATCAGAAAAAGAATTAGAATATTTGCGAACCCAAAAACGCAAAGAAGTCGCTCAACGGCTGCAAGACGCTATGGAAGATGGCGAGCTGATTGAAAACGCGGAATTTGAAGCCGCGAAAAACGAACAGTCTTTCGTTGAAGGGCGGATCAAAGACCTGGAGATTTTGCTTGCCAATGCTCACATCATTGGCGAGGAAGACAACCCCCAGGGGATTGTCAAGGTCGGTTCGAAGGTGACAATCCTCGAAGAGGGTCACGAGCCTGAATCTTACATGATTGTGGGCCCAGCTGAGGCGAACCCCCTGGAAAACAGGATTTCGAACGAATCTCCCATCGGTCACGCCTTGATCAACCATAAAGTCGGAGACAAGGTCAAGGTTGAAACGCCAGGTGGCGCTTTCAACGTTGAGATCCTGAAGATAGGCTGAAAGAGATCAACTGAATGCCCCACCAGACCAGGTGGGGCATTTTTAATGTAAAGGATAAACCATGCTGAAAGACGAATTTTCTGAGTTGGAGATGCAAAGACTGAATAAGTTGAACGAGCTGCGTGAGCAAGGCATTGAGGCGTATCCGACCCGTTCTCACAAAAACTCGAGCAATGCTGACGCGATCGCGGCTTTTGAGAAAGCTGAAGCCGAAGGATTAACCGAAGAGGTGAATGTGATTCTGGCAGGCAGATTGCGCGCGATCAGAAACATGGGTAAATTGAGTTTCGCCCATATTGAAGACAAGAGCGGAAAGGTTCAGTTCCTTTTGCGGGTCGATGAGCTTGGTGAAGAAAAGATGGAAGAGTTCGTCCGTTTCTATGACCTGGGTGATTTCATGGAGGCCAGCGGCAAGATGTTTCGAACACGTCGAGGAGAAGTAACTCTGCAAGTGACGGACTTCCGCATGCTTGCCAAGGCGCTGCTGCAATTGCCGGCAGACAAAGACGAAGTCGTGGACGGAAAAGTAATCCGCCACGCCAAGGTTAGCGATCCGGAAACACGCTATCGGCAGCGTTATGTTGACCTGGCTGGCAACCCCGAGGTAAGAGAAATCTTCAAAATTCGTGCTCAGACAATCAAGGCTCTGCGGGAATATTTGGATGAGCGTGGGTTTTTGGAAGTCGAAACTCCTATTTTGCAGCCAATTTACGGCGGCGCAGCGGCTAAACCTTTCACAACTTACCACAACCAGCTGCATCAGCAGCTGTATTTACGCATCAGTTTTGAGCTTTACCTGAAGCGACTGCTGGTAGGCGGCCTGGACCGAGTCTATGAGATTGGTCGTGATTTCCGGAACGAGGGTGTCTCCTTCAAACACAACCCGGAATTTACCCAACTCGAATTTTATATGGCCTACGCTGACTACATGAAAATCATGGAGATGACAGAACAAATGGTCTCAGAGGTGGCGCAAAAAGTGCTGGGCACTATGAAGATCCAGTATGACGGGCAGGAAATTGACCTGACACCCCCATGGAATCGCATGCAGATTCGCCAGGGGCTGATCGACTATGCTGGCATTGACATTCACGACTATCCGGACGCCGATTTGTTGGCAGCGGTGATGCGCGAGAAAAAGATCGAGTTCAAGCCCGGTGTGTCCAGAGGTAAACTGATTAACACATTGCTCGAAACCTATCTGGAACCGATCATGATTCAACCGACTTTCCTGTATGACTACCCACGCGATATTTCACCCCTGGCCAAAGCCAAGACGGATGACCCATCCACGGTGGAGCGTTTTGAGGGCTACATCAACGGCATGGAAATATGCAATGCTTTTACTGAGCTGAACGACCCCCTCGACCAGGAACAGCGCTTTTTGGAAATGGGACGTACTTACGGTGAGGACGAAGAAGAACGCAACCCGATGGATGAGGACTACCTGAGAGCGATGGCTTACGGTATGCCACCTAATGGTGGTTTGGGGCTGGGCGTGGACAGGTTGGTGATGCTGCTGACAGGGCAGCACACCCTGAGGGAAGTGATTCTCTTCCCTCATTTGCGTGAAGCGGACCCAGACAATAATAAAGAGTGATGCTAATTGCGATAAAATCGAGTCCGGAAGAACCAGTTTTTCAGTGGCTCAAGACTTGCAACAATTAAGATCATGGAAGAATCACTTCTGATAGAGAAGGCTAGCAATGGTGACCTGGACGCGTTTAACCGACTGGTTATGGAGTATCAAGAGCTCGCTTTTAACGTCGCTTATCGCATTATGGCAGATGAAGCCGCTGCAGCTGATGCCACACAAGATGCAGTTATTTCCATGTATCGAAAACTGGATAGTTATCGGGGGGGATCCTTCAAGGCCTGGTTTTTGCGCATTGTAACGAATGCTTGTTATGACGAATTGCGTAAACAAAAACGCCGTCCCATGGTTGCTCTTGAGCCTGAAACGGATGAGGGTGAAATCATTGAATCTCCTGAATGGATAGCAGACAAAACGGCGGGGCCTGAAGAAACCGTGATGAATTTGCAGCTTGAGAAAGCGATCCAGGATTGCCTGAACAAGCTGAACCAAAAACACAAGGTCGTTTTAGTGATGGTGGATGTTTCTGGAGAGAATTACGAAACGGTCGCAGATGTTATTCAAAGCCCTGTGGGAACAGTCAAAAGCCGGCTCAGCAGAGCGCGTCTGAAAATGCAAGAGTGTTTACAGGCGGCAAGGGAACTTTTACCTCATCAATTTCGTCTGAACTCTGAGGAAAATGATGATTAGAGTAGAAAATGTCACCGAGAGAGATCTGGAGCTGTTAACGGCTGCTCTGGACAACGGACTCACAGCCCAAGAGCAGGATGAGTTCAATCGGCGTTTAACGGAATCTCCTCATTTGACCAACCTGTCTCAACAGCAGAGACAATTGAAGAGTGTTATTGGGCAACTGCCCGCTCGTAAAGTACCGCATAACTTCACGCTTACGCGCGCTGAAGCCCTTAAAGTCAAACAAGGCCGTTTTTTGCAACCACTTTTTGGCTGGGCCAGTTTGATCTCAGCACTTGTGGCAGCGGTGATTTTTGGCAGCGAGTTGATTTTCCAGAATGTTTTACTGCCAGCACCTGCATTTGAAGAAAGCTCCCAGCATTATGAACTGCAAGAGGATGCTCAGCTGTTTACGATGGAGGAAGAAGGGGCCAGTCTGAAAGTTATGGCTTCAGAACCGGTTTATCTGCTCAATTGGGGTTATGGAGCGGTCGGAATCGGTGGAATGGGTGGTGGAGGAATCGCCGGCGATAGCGGTAGCGTGAACATCAACATCCCTTTTTACGATAGTTATGACGATGTTGAGGAAATTGGAACGGGTGATATTGTCACGATGGAAATGCCGCAGGAAGGTTGGACCGGAGAAT
>JBBAES010000053.1:0-9566 GCA_041655815.1 Anaerolineaceae bacterium | reverse complement strand
AGGGTAATTATCGATAACAACTCGCAAGGGTTCCAAAACTGCCATGCGTCGGGGCGCGGTCAGATTGAGTTGGTCGCGCACGACGTGTTCCAGCAATTCAACCTCAACGAAACTGTCCGATTTGGCAACTCCGATAGTATCGATGAATTCGCGTATAGCGGAAGCAGGGTAGCCACGGCGCCGCATGGCGGCAAGCGTAGGCATACGCGGGTCGGTCCAACCGTCCACGTGACCTTCCTCGACCAACTTGCGCAGTTTGCGTTTGCTCATCACTGTGTGGGTCAGGTTGAGGCGGGCAAACTCAATCTGCTGTGGGTGGAAGATTTCAAGTTCGTCGAGAAACCAGTCATAGAGCGGACGGTGGTTCTCATACTCCAGCGAGCACATCGAATGGGTGATGCGCTCCAACGAATCGGATTGCCCATGTGCGAAGTCATACATGGGATAGATGCACCATTGGTTACCGGTGCGGTGATGTTCAGCGTGCAGGATGCGATACATGACCGGGTCGCGCATGTTCATATTGGGCGAGGTCATGTCGATTTTTGCTCGCAGGGTCAGGCTTCCGTCATCAAACTCACCCGCGCGCATACGTTTGAACAGGTCCAGACTTTCTTCAATGGGGCGGTCGCGCCATGGGCTGTTTCTGCCGGGTTCAGTCAACGTGCCGCGATATTCGCGCATTTCTTCAGCTGAAAGCTCGTCGACATAGGCTTTACCCTTCTCAATAAGCTGGATAGCCATCTCATAAAGCGGCTCAAAGTAATCTGAGGCGTAGAATTCCCGGTCACCCCAATCAAAGCCCAGCCAGCGAATGTCTTCTTTGATGGCGTCAACGAACTCAACATCTTCTTTAACTGGATTGGTGTCGTCGTAGCGCAGGTTTGTAAGCCCACCGTAATCTTCAGCGATACCAAAATCGATGACCAGCGCTTTAGCATGACCGATATGCAAATAGCCGTTAGGCTCGGGTGGGAAGCGTGTGTGCACGCGACCGCCAAAGCGGCCGGTGCGGTTATGTTCGTCGATGATATCGCGGATAAAGTTAGTTTTAGTCGGGCTTTCTTCTGTCATATCAATACTCCTCCAATAGGATTTGGAAATTATACCTTAGCGGGACTTTAATCCCTTTTTCTGGATGATAAATTGAAAGCAGTCACCTTGATAATCAACCGTGCCACATTTGCAAGAGAGCCTTGCGGTCAGGCAAAGCTCTCTTCTATACTCAAAGCAATGGAGGCTTACGCCTTTATAAATTTGCGCACAGCTGGCAGTTGACCAGCGCTGCCCAGATACTCATTCTTCGAGGCGATAAACTTGGCATATTCAGCCATAAAAATCTTGCCAGGATCACGCAAATCAAATTTTTCAGGGTGATCCTTGAAAAACTCACGATGCACGCGGGTCCAGACCAGGCGACCATCAGTATCGATGTTGATCTTGGTCACGCCCAGTTCAGCAGCGCGCTTAAATTGGGTCACATCAACGCCTTTGGCTCCGGCAATCTCGCCGCCGGCCGCGTTGATACGTGCAACTTCTTCCTGAGGAACAGAGCTTGAACCGTGCATAACCAGTGGGAACCCTGGAAGCCGTTTTTGGATTTCAGCCAGCACATCAAAATGGAGCGACTGTGTGCCGCTGAATTTGAAGGCCCCATGGCTGGTACCAATCGCAACTGCCAACGAGTCACAACCAGTGCGTTCAACAAACTCTTTGGCCTGGTCAGGGTCGGTCAGTTTCGCATCTGATTCTTTGACAGAAACATGCTCTTCCACACCGCCAAGCATGCCAAGTTCGGCTTCGACTACAATACCTTTCGCATGAGCAGCATCGACAACACGCTTGGTGATGGCGATATTCTCTTCGAATGGTTGGTTGCTGGCATCGATCATGACGGAGCTATAAAAACCGGATTCGATACAGTCGTAGCAGGTGGCCTCGTCGCCATGGTCCAGGTGAACCGCAAAGATCGCATCCGGATAAACCTCATCGGCGGCTCGGATCAATCCTTCCAGAAATGCCTTATTTGTATAGTTTCGGGCACCCTTGCTGATTTGGAGAATAAAAGGCGCCTGGGAATCCAGATTGCCTTGGAAAAGACCGACGATCTGCTCCAGATTATTGACGTTGTAAGCGCCAATGGCATATTTACCATAAGCATGTTCAAACAATTTCTTGGTGGTTACTATCATTGTAGACTCCTTCTCAGGGATTTTCTTTTATTATACTTGACTACTTCGTTGAAATTTCGCTTGTAAACCGGTTATTTCGAGACCCAAAGTCGCTTACAGGCCGAGCTTTTACTCTGCTGCAAGCGCCTCCTGGTAGATTTCCCTCAGTTTCTGAGCGTAGACCTGAGGGTCGTGCATGTCGCGAATGCGTTCAATAGATGCCAGCGCTTTGGTGTAGATTACAGATGGATCTGCCACGATGCTGCTTACAATTGCTTCCATTCCAGACTGGATTTGCTGCGAGAGGCGATCGCGTTCTTCCGGTGTGGAATAGAGAGCCTCGCCAAGCTCGTTTTTAGGCACCCTGATGATCCAGCCAACACTTGTATTGTTAATTTCAGGCAAGGCGCGCACATCCGTGCTGATGACCGGGAGACCACAAGCCTGCTCTTCCAACACTGAAAAGCCATAGCTATCAGCATAAGTCGGTAAAAGCCCAACATCACAATTTTTCATGAGCTCCAGGACTTTATCGTGAGGCAGATTGTCGAAATGTTCAATCCAGTCAGAATGGTCCTGGATGAACTGAATCGCCCAATCTTTATCTGCCTGAGTTTCTTTAGCTGAATAGGAGTCCAGGCGGAAGGAACTGACTATGACGAGCTTTATAGGTGCCAGTTCAGTGTCGATGAGATTCTCAAAAGCTCTCAGGACTTCCCGCCCGCCTTTACGGAAAAAACCATTTCCCACTAAAATAAATCTAATGGGATTGGAGTGGTTGTATTGCCGTTGCTCTACCTGCAATCTCAGAACTTCCTGGGGTGGGTGCAGGACAACCATTTTCTCGAGTATGCTATCTCGCTCTTCAAAAGGCAGTTCCGACAGGAGATCACGTTGAAACTCAGCTGCACACTGTGACCAGGCAATAATGCGTTTGCATGATGGGGATTGAAGAGCATTGAAACCCCTTTCGTTTAAGGGGGTCATTTTCAACGGAAGCTTGTTTTTACCATCATAACGCTGCAATACATTAGAAAACCTGGGCAGTAGGGTCTCGAAATGTGAGATCCAAGGGGTACGACCGTAACTGACACCATTTGAAAAATGCAAGATATCGACCTTGTTTAGCTCAAAATCATCAAATTGGTTATTTAGATCAAAAGTTTGAAAAAGTGGGTGTCCCATCCGCCGATTTATAGCCAAAGCTCCCCGGCGTAAGAAGCTATAAAGGTCCTTAACCGGAACATATTCTGCTTCAGGAAGTTTGTGGAGAATGTTCCGCAGATAAGTATAATAGTTTAAGCGATATGCAAGAACTCCGATTTTCATAAATATATATAACCTTTACGAATTTTTAGCAATAGAACTGGATGTTATGGTATCAAGCCATTTATAAAGGCTTTCTTGAGTCTTCTGAAGTTCAGAACCAATGCGCAATCTTTCCATAAATTCTCCTTCATGTGACCAAAATTTTGCTACGCGATAGTTAGCAGTATAATGGGGCAAGAAACTCGCTGCTATAGCAAGTGGATCGCCTAAAGCCCTTCTTATTGACTTCCACATCAACGATTGCCAGGTACCATAATGTTCGTACCTTAGATTTCTCCGTTGTTTTCGATAATTTCTGTATATGTTCAAATATACTGAAGTAGCACCCAATCCTCGTCGAAACTTTTTGAAATACTGACGGGTTAACCTTTGGGCTGGCATATAATGTTTAAACTGCAAATCTTCTTCATAGTAAAGTTCCCATCCAATCAAACGGAGTAATATTTGGAGTTCGGTGTCCTCTCCGGAAAGTAGATTGGAACCAGCCCTGCTATGCAAAATCGGTTTGAAACCAAAGCTTTTCAATTGATCAAAAGCTTTTTTCCTTAATATACTTCCAGCTGCATAAAAAAAACAATCTTCATCGTTCACACCACCGTTTGTCTGGTGCTGTGAACCTACAGCAAAGTTCTGCTGGTAGCGCTCGAACCATTCGGGCGGGGTAGACTCAAAAACTGGTGTTCCTTTTCCAAAAACACATGCTGCGCGAGGAGCAATATCCAGATATTCCACTGCCTTAAGCATCCAGTCTTCATCGACCCAATTGTCCTGATCGACGACTCCTATGTATTCATATTTAGCCTCTTGCATACCCCTAAATTTTGCATATCCTGTACCCTGCTGTTCCTCACGGATAATTCGTAGTTCAGCGTCACTTTGCCAGATTTGTTTAGCTCGTTCAATTGTGTCGTCAGTCGAATTGTTATCTATTAACAATACTTCCCAGGATAATTGGGGTACTATATGCATCTTCATCAAATGTTTTAAGGTTTCTTCAATCAGCCATGAAGCGTTGTATGTTGCAATAACAAAAGTTAATCCACGTTGCTTCTTAATTGGTTCAATCATATTTCCGACCTAGAATTCAACTCTACATGTTTTTATTTGGAATGTCAAGTATTTTCAACTTCACCGACGGGACTCCAAAAAGCAAAGAGAACAACAGCCATTAATGCCATCCCTGCTCCAAAGTAAAACGGAGCTGAAGGACCGAAACCTGTCCAACTGCCCAACCCGCTCCAGAGCACGCCAGCGATCAAGGATGCCGGGAAATCCAGTATCCCCAGAACGGCGTTATAGGATCCATAAGCAGTACCCCGCAACTCGACCGGTACAAGATCGCTGACCATTGCTTTGGCAGTGCCATAGGTCAGTCCGTAATAGAAACCATAAGCCAGGTAAAGTAGAGCAATATGAATAGAACTGTCCGCGAGTGCGAAACCGAGATAAATCAGGGCGTAAATCAGCCAGCCAGCTATAATCAGTTTTTTCCTGCCAACCCTGTCTGAGAGGATCCCGGCTGGAGTAGAAATCAGCGCGTACACCAGATTAAAAACAGCCAGCATCAGCAAGATGTGAAGGATGCTCATGCCCCGTTCCTGGGCTCTCAAAATCAGAAAGGCATCAGAAGAGTTGCCGATATCAAAGATGCCGACAATGACCATAAAGGACAAAAAGTTTTTGCCCAGCCCTTTGAAGGTGATTGTAGGAGCTTCGCCAGGCTTGCCAGTTTTGACTTCTTTGCTGCCGACTGCCAGCGCTATCACTGCCAGGACTGCCGGCAGAATGCTGACCAGCACGATGGTCTTGAAAGTTTGATGTTGAAATGTCGCATTACTTGCCTGTAAACGCCAAACGAGAAAGGCAGATATAAGCAAACCGACCATCGCGCCAGCTGTATCCGCAGCACGGTTCAAACCAAAAGCCAGTCCGCGCTGATGTGGCCTGACTGTGTCTGCCACCAGCGCGTCTCGGGGGGCGGTACGAATTCCTTTGCCAACTCGATCGGTCCAGCGAATGCCGGCGATAAAACTCCAACTGTCAGCGAAATAGAAAAATGGCTTCGAGAGAGCTGAGAGCCCGTAGCCAAGCACAGCCAACCACTTGCGACTGCCAAGTTTGTCTGAGAGCCAGCCTGAAAAAACCTTCAACAAGCTGGAAGTCGCTTCAGCAACACCTTCGATCAGACCGATGATGTTGGTTCTGACGCCGAGAACATTTGACAGGAAAAGTGGCAAGACGTTGAGGACCATCTCGCTGGAGATGTCCATCAGAAAACTGGTGAGGCTCACCGCCCAGACATTTTTGTGCAGCCCTTTGAAGACCGATCTTTTGGAGGGCTCACCTATCTCTGTAATTTCTATTCCCACTTCGCGAGGTTCAGACGGCTCGTTTCGATCCGAAATAGTTTTTTGTTCCATCAATTTATATTACTACCATTTTTCAAGATTTTGGATTTAAGGTGATTCACTAAAAGATCAAAATTTGATTTCGCCTTACTAAAACAGGTGAGAACAAATGACCATTAAGCCATCCAGAAGGTGGGTCACCTTGACATGCCGTTAAACAACGTGGCAGTACTACGGAAGCTTTTCCCGCTCTGTCGTAATTGGCTGACTTGGAAGAATTTTGTGCTTTTTCCCCCGTGATAAAATCAATCTGATGGGCAAATATCGGCACTTCTCGTTGCAAGTCACAGCGGTCAGAGCAGGGCTATTGCTTGGCTATCTGCTGGCTTTTTTGGCTGGCTGTCTCTCACAGAACAATCCACCAGAAATCACACCTGTCCTTACACTTGAAAAAAGCCCCGCTACGCTCTCAGCCGAAATGGAAGCAACCCTAATAGCCATCCATGCCACGCCAACTCCGCTGCCATCACCGACCGCCTGGACGCTTGCTTCACCAACTCCGAATTTCGACCTGACGCCCAGCCCATTATTATCTATCAACCCCTTCACCGGTCTGCATGTGAGCAATTATGAACGTCTTCTGCGAAAACCGATTTTGATCAAGCTGCTCAACTGGCCCCGCAGCCAGCGGCCTTTCACAGGTATCAATCAGGCTGACCTGGTTTTTGAATTCTACACTGGTCATCAAACCAACCAGCTGCTGGCGCTATTTTATACAAGCGATGCTGAATCAATTGGACCTCTTGGGCCGGGACGCCTGGTTGACGCACGCCTGACCCGTCATTACCAGGCAGACCTGGTGGTTTCAACGGTTGACACCATGATCAAGGGAGTATTTGATAACACTCTGCCAGACCGTGTTTTTTACCAGGGATACACCCCCTGCCCGGGCATCTGCACTCAGCCTGTCGTTCAGGGCGGCAAGACCTTTGCGGATACTTACGCGATTCGTGAGATTGGCGAGACAGAACGCCCGCGATACCAACCACCACGTTTCGAAATGCTGACCTTTTCAGACTCGCTCAGCGATTGGGATGAAGACGCCACTCGCTTTAGTTTTCTGTATGCTGATTTTTCGGTGATGGACTGGCGTTATAACCCCGATACGGGTAAATACCAGCTGTGGCAAGAGGTTGTAGACCAGAATGGCAATCTCCAACTTGCTCCATCGCTCGACAGCGATGGCGAGCCTGTCGCTTTCGAGAACCTGGTATTCGCGATGGCGAACTACATCGAGTACAACAGCTCCACCTATGATATCAACTTGCGTGAAGGTGACCCCGACCAACAAGCCATACTGCTGCGGGATGGAAAAATGACCTATGGCACCTGGTTTGCAGAAACAGACGTGGAACCATTCACCTTTTTTGCCGATGGAACGCCCTATGCGTTAAAACCAGGCAAATCGTGGATCACCTTCTCAACCACGATTTCCCGACCTGAACGCACTAAGCTTGGCGAATGGGACCTGGTGTTCAGACTTCGTTAAGCTGAGCCTGAGGTTCAAAACGCAGTGCTCTCGTACCGTTCAAGGTGACGATCAGAGAAATGCCGATATCAGCCATTACCGCGACCCATAGCGGCGTCCAACCAAGGAGCGCGAAAACTGCCACCAGAGCTTTAACTCCGAGACTGATAATCACATTCTGACGGACTAACCCGTTGACAAATTTAGACAAACGAATGGCAAAAGGCAACTTTCCCAGGTCGTCGTTCAGTAGCACAACATCTGCGGTTTCCAAAACCTGGGCATTTCCTGCACCGCCCATGGCGATACCAATATCCGCCTGGGCTAATGCCGGCGAATCGTTGATACCGTCGCCAGCCATAACCACATTGCCGTATTTTTCTTTCAGCCTGGTCAGCCAAGCCAGTTTCTCTTCAGGCAGCAGCGCTGAATGCACTTCATCGATGTTGACTTGTTTTGCCACCTTCTCGGCTACCATGCGGTTATCTCCCGTGAGGATCACCGGATGCAAGCCTGCTGATCTGACCTCGCGAATGACCTGCTCAACTCCGGGTCGGACCACGTCTTCAACGCTCAGGAACCCGCGTACCATCTCACCATCACAGACCAACATTGTGCTCTTGCCCTGATTTTCGGCTTCCCGAACTGATTCAATCAGCTCATCAGGGGTTTCGTGCTCTGACAGGAAAAGTGAAAGGCTGCCAACCGTGCCTCTTTTTCCGTTGACATAACCTGTTTGACCCTTGCCTTCAATTACTTTTAGATCCTCCGCAGGAGGATAACGGCTGGCAATACCTCTGCGATTGGCTTCTTCGATGACCGAGAAAGCCAGTGGGTGACTGCTGCGTACTTCCAAAGCGCTTGTATAGGCGACCAAGTCATCACAGCGCGTGCAAAAATCATCACCCAGACAGTCGACAGCTTTGACCTGGCTGACAACAGGTTCGCCTTTTGTGAGTGTACCGGTCTTGTCAAATGCGATCACCCTGGCACTGGAAAGCCCCTCAAGGAAAACACCGCCCTTAAAGACCACACCTGCTTTTGCGGCGCGGGTGAGACCACTGATCATTGTGATCGGGGTGCTGATCACCAGGGCACATGGACAGCCAATCATTAATAATGAAAGCGAGCGGTGCAACCAGCCGTAAGAAGAACCGACATTCCAAAACGGTTGGTTGAAAACAAAAACAGGGATGAGGACAACCAACAAAGCGATGAAAAACACGATGGGGGTATAGATAGCTGCAAATCGGTCGATAAACTTGACCTGTTCAGCTTTATTTTCCTGGGCTTCAGTCACCAAATTGATGATGCGTTGAATGGTGTTATCCTGAGCATAACTGCTCACCCGTACCTGCAACACTCCTTGACCGTTGATACTGCCGGAGAGTACTTCTTCACCGACTGTTTTTTCGACAAGTTTGCTCTCACCGGTTATGGGTGCCTGGTTGACTGAGCTGCTGCCCCGCAGGATGACTCCGTCCATAGGAATACGGTCAGCTGGTCTTACTATAATGGTATCGCCTGGTTTTAAGGCGTGAACGCTCACTTCGATTTCATCGTTTTGTTGCAGACGTATGGCCGTTTTTGGCGCAAGGTCGGCAAATTCTCTCAATATCTCACGAGCGTTATCATTAATGTAATCTTCCAGAGCTTCAGAACCCGTAAAAAGGAGCAGCAAGATAATAGCTTCATACGTTTCGCCAAGAACTACTGCGCCAATGGCGGCTATGGACATCAACGTGTTCATGTTGAAGCGGCGATTTTTAATCAGCGTTGCGAAACCATCACGAAATACCGTCCAGCCGGCGATCGGCAGCAACAACAATTGGACGATCATAATCCAGGGTTGAGTCAAACCGATGCGCTCAGCAAACAAGCTAACAACCAGCAACACCAGTCCAACCAGAACAATTTTAAGGTCAGGCGCATTCCAAAAAGAGTCCAGGAATCCGGCGAAACTGAGACCAGCCTTGTTTTTCCTGGGTTTGCCGTCGTCAAGACAGACTACGGCGCCTGCAGCGCAGCAGCAGCCCTGATCCTCAGATCGATCATTCGATCCGAACGCTGGTTTTTCCGTATAATTATCGGCATCCATCATCACTCTTACTCCTTGCTGTCCAGATGATAACTGTGCTCTAAGGCAAGGTTGAATAAGCCTTCAATATGTTCATCATCGATTTGGTAGTA
>JBBAES010000052.1:0-10267 GCA_041655815.1 Anaerolineaceae bacterium | reverse complement strand
TAAGGAAGACGATGGTCGGGTGATAGCCGACATGAATATTGAAGGCACGCCCTGGCATGATCGTGCTGCCAGTTTTATTGACCGACAGGCCAGCGAGGCAGCAAGAAAGCAAACGGTACAGGCTTACAGCGAGCGAATGACCTCTTCTGAAGCCAGGCGTTATACTTTTTACGCGCTTCTGGCTGGTCTCGCTCTTGTAGCAGTGATGGCCTCAGTCTGGATTGTGTTAATCCTGTTTATGACCCAAATTTGGTTTCGGTAGATAAATGAACCGCCTCGCAAGAGGCGGTTCTTCTCCGTGCCGCTGTGGTAGTCAAGAAGACAGTGACTGATCGATGTCGCCCAATAACACCATTTGCAACTAATCTCACAGGCGAAAAACAGTTAACAGAAATCCATCTATCTTTTTCTCTCTCGGTTACAATGGTCAGTTACTATGGAAAATATGATTAAGAAAACTATATTTATTTTACTGTTATGTGCGATTCTCACTGCCTGCGTCTCCAATTCGGGTGAACCTGATCCAATAGCTGTATTAAAAGAACAAACCAACCCAGCCGTCAATGGACAGGTCAACCCCTCAGCAATCGCGACGGACACCTACCAGGTTAACGCCATCAGGAATTATGAGCCGATCTTTACCTTGAATCCAGGTGAGGTGTTCGATGGAAACGCAATGGTAAGCTTTCTAACGGCGCTGGAGGCAGATAAACAACAGTTTACGGTCAATGGCGTCAGTTATCATATCGATCCATTGGGTGAGCATTCATATCGGATTTACCGGTTGAATCTTGTGGCAGAAGCCTTACTTGGCCACATTCAGGCAGTTGAAGGCGGTTTGATGTCTGTCGAGTTTGCTGAGGCCATCGAAACCGCCTTGGCAAATGACACACGATTTTTTGAGCATAAGGGTATCGTCTATGTGACCTCGGAGCATCGCAAAGTCACTCAGATCTCCACTTTGAGAGACGCGGTGATCGCGAGCCCTTACTACCTTGAAGCCTACGATGCTGGCTTCAATGAAATCGCCCAGTCTTATAAATTCCGATTGGCATTGGAATTGGCATTGGCAATGGGAGAGAAAACCTTCTCATATGAAGGTGAGCGATATGGCGTGCTACCTGTAGCTGGAGGCTATACCATTACTGACCCTGAGGTAAAATTGCTTGCGGAACTCTCAAATATTTATGTAATTCCACGTGGAAGCAATGCGACCATTCCACTTGCCTTTAAAAACGTGGTAAGAGAGGCGATCGAGACCGAAAAAGCAAGCTTTAATTACACAAGCCCTTCAGGGGTGGAAACGGAATATCAGGTTGATAAGCTTGAAAACGCCTGGTCTATCACGCCTGTGGTTACACCTTAATCGGTCAAGATATTTACCTGTGTGGCTTATAGAACGACCCAAATGATCAATTTCATGATTGCGTAAATTTGAAGTACAATTCTTTGGCTATAGCTCGAAGTTGGCAATCACAAGAAATTATGCTAAAATTTGGCTATAAATTTGGGGCATGGTGCAATGGCAGCACACCGGACTTTGAATCCGTTGATCTTGGTTCGACTCCAAGTGCCCCGGCTGAATTATTGTGGACACAGACTCAGATGACCCACACCTATGTTTTTACAAGGTGAGACAGAAATGCCCCCTTGTATTTTCACGTATTAACTCCTGGAGCAATCAATGACTATCGCTTCTGTTGTACTAGCCGCTGGCATGGGTACGCGTATGAAGTCGCGTATACCGAAGATGATGCATCAAGTTTTAGGAAAACCGATTGTATTACACGCGCTTTCCAGTGTAATTGGTATCAGCGATCTGCCCCCGGTCGTAGTTGTAGGTCACGGCAGTGAAACGGTCACCCAAGCCTTGCGAGAAAGTTTTGGCGAAGGAGTCCAATTTGCCCTGCAAGCCGAGCAACTCGGGACCGGGCACGCGGTTATGTGTGCGGAGCCGATGCTGGCAGGCAAGTCGGAACTGGTGCTGGTAACTTTAGCTGATATGCCGATGTTACGGGAAGAGACCATCGCTTCGATCGTAAAATTTCACCAATATGCCGGGAATGTTATGACCATGACCAGTGTGATTGGCGATGTTCCCAGAGGGTTTGGGCGGGTGTTGAGAGACGAGAACGGAAAACTAGCTGGAATTGTAGAAGAAGCGGTCGCGAGCCCGGAACAGCTAAAGGTGTGTGAGTACAATATTTCAGTCTATTGTTTTGAGGCTAACTGGCTCTGGGAAAACCTAAAGAAAATTGAGCCTTCACCAAAAGGCGAGTATTACATCACCGACCTGGTGGAAATGGCTGTCAGGCAGGGCAAAAAACTGGATGCGGTCACGCTTGAGGATCCTACGGAGGGTTTGGGGGTAAACACCCGTGTAGATTTGGCGGATTGTGAGATTGCCATGCGAAAACGAGTCATACGGCAGTGGATGTTGGATGGCGTCAGTTTTCTGGACCCCGACAGCTGCAGTGTAGATTGTGATGTCCAAATCGGGCAGGACACAACCATATTAGCCAACACTCACCTGCGCGGAAATACCAGTATCGGTGAAAATTGTACGATCGGACCAGACAGCACTCTTCTGAATACAGAAGTTGGCAATGACTGTGTGATCACATATAGTGTGACGGAAAAGGCAAAAATTGGTAACCACGTGGTGATAGGACCATTCTGTCACTTGCGCAAGGGGGCGGTGTTGATGGATGGCGTCCACATGGGGAATTTCGGCGAAGTGAAGGAATCTGTATTGGCTGAAGGTGTCAAGGTAGGGCACTTCTCGTATATCGGGGATGCTAAAATCGGAAAGAATGTAAATATTGGCGCGGGTACGGTCACATGTAATTTTGATGGCAAGATGAAACACCCGACTGAAATTGGTGAAAATACTTTTATTGGCAGCGACACAATGTTAATCGCTCCAGTGAAAATTGGTAAAAACGTCCATACAGGGGCTGGTTCGGTAGTCACTAAAGACGTGCCGGATGACACGATTGTTTATGGTGTGCCTGCCCGGCCAAAGGAAAGAAAGGAATAACGTGACGGATTCTATTTTGCTGGGAGTTCTGTGGGTTGTGTTTTTTGTACTCAACCTGGTCTCCTCAGCGGCTAAATCATCTTTTACTCATGTTCGATTGCCGTGGTTGTTCAGTGCGCGCATGGAGAATTCAGCTAAAGTTGACAAAACAATCGCTCTGATCGAGAAACAAGGCTTACGAACAGCCTTACGGTTGGGTCTTGTTTTTACACACTTTTTACTGGCTGGCGTAACAATGCTGTTGCTCGACCGTGTCGTAATGGTTACCAATATTTGGCTCGTCTTGTTGATTTTGCTGCTGGTAATGGTGGTCGTCACTGCTTTTGAATTCTTGATTGAACGGAAAATCCTGGTCTCGCCTGAAAAAGCAGCCCTGGCCTGGACTGGTCCTGCAAATGTGATCAGCTTCATTTCAACACCGCTCACCAGATTGATGATCGCAATTTTGGGCGAATATGCTGAAAACGTTTCCCTGTCGGTGACCGATGAGAGCCTTAGGGACTGGGTTGAGCAAGAGCAGCCTGAGAGCACCCTGGATCAGGGAGAGAGAATGATGATCTATTCGATCTTCCACTTCGGTGAAACTATGACCAAAGAAATCATGATCCCGCGCATGGATGTATTGGCGATGGATGTGAACACCACCATCCGGGAGGCCAGGCAGGAGTTCATCACCGCTGGACATTCACGGGTGCCGGTCTACGACGATACGATCGATAATGTGATTGGTTTGCTGTATGCCAAAGATCTGCTGGCAGTGGTGGATGGCGATGATAGCATCGCCAACCAACGTCGCCTGATCCGCCCTGCATATTTTGTTCCGGAAGCGAAAAAAGTTGACGAATTGCTGACAGAGATGCAGTCCCGCGGAGTACATATGGCTCTGGTTGTGGATGAGTATGGCGGTTTTGCAGGCGTGGTTACCCTGGAAGATATCGTAGAAGAGATCGTTGGCGAGATCCGCGATGAATATGATCAGGGTGAAGTAAATCTATATGAAGAGCTGCCAGATGGCGGCTATCTGATTCAGGGGCGTGCGACAATTGATGAGTTTAATGAGATCACTGATCTGAACCTTCCGGACGAATATGCCGATACGCTTGGCGGTTTCATCTATGGTCAGATGGGTCGGGTGCCACAACCAGGGGAAATGATCACCTATGGTAATTTTGAGTTTACGGTTGAAGAAGTGGCTGCCAGACGGATCTTAAAAGTGAAAGTTCAACGAGTCCACAATCTGGAATCGAAGAAAGAGGAGGCAAGCAATGGAAATACTGACGAGCGAGCTTAAGCAAGCGCTGATTGATGAGGCACTCCTCTATCAGAAACGGACATATAGCCCCTATTCTCATTACGCTGTGGGTGCATCGGTTTTAGCAGAAGATGGCCAGATTTATGGCGGCGCCAATATTGAGAATTCAGCTTATCCTTCAGGTCTATGTGCGGAGCGAGTAGCAATTTTCAGAGCAATATCTGAGGGAAACCGCCGCATAGAGGCAATTGTCGTAGTCACTTGTAATGGCGGCTCACCTTGTGGGGCTTGCCGACAAGTTATGCGCGAATTTGCGGAACTGGACATGCCGGTGATCCTTGCGGACGAGGAAGGTAAAATCGTGTTTGAAAGCACTATGGAAGGCGTTTTGCCGCGATCTTTTGGCCCCGAAGACCTGGAAAGATAACAGCAAGATTTTATGGTGAGCAAGGAATCGAGATCTTATCGGGTGCAAGCGTTAGTGGTCCGCCACCGTGAATACGGAGAGGCGGATCGTATTTTAACACTTTACACGCTCGAAAAGGGTAAAGTGCAGGCCATCGCAAAAGGGGTGAGAAAGCTGAAAAGCCGCAAAGCCGGCCACCTGGAACCCTTTACCCAGGTCGCTCTTCAATTAGCCAAAGGGCGCAATCTCGAGCTAGTCACTCAGGCTGAGACCATAAGAAATTTTGCGAACATCAAGGAGAACCTCAAGTTGACCGCACAGGCAGCGTATGTGTTGGAATTGCTGGATCGCTTTACCTACGAAGAGGGTGAAAACCGATTTCTCTATAACCTGGTATTAGAGACGCTCTCACGTTTGGATGGAGGCATCTCGCCCGGGCTGGTGCTGCATTATTATGAAGTGCACCTGATGGACATCCTCGGTTTCAAACCGCAATTGCAGGAGTGTGTGGTGTCTGGCGCGGAAATTCAGCCGGAGGACCAGTATTTTTCAGCTAAACTCGGTGGGGTGGTTTGCCCCAGATCGTTATCGGGAGATCCGTCCGCCTGGCCGATAAGCATGAACGCTTTGAAGTATCTGCGGTTTTTCCAACGGTCACCCTGGCCGCAGGTGAAAAACCGAAGCATTTCGGAGAATATTGACCTGGAGTTAAGCAAGCTGATTGAAAAGTACCTGACGTATTTGCTGGAGTATGAGTTGAAAACCCCCGGCTTTCTCGACTCGGTTTCTTAATTTGGTTACCGCTACAAACATCCTCGGCTGGGTTTCAACCCAGCAGTCTTTCCCGCCTATATTGCAGATTAAAGTCTTTTTTCTGCTGATTCTGACTGAGTGAGGAGCCACAGATAAAATGGTTCGGCCCGAAGGGGCGGTGGAAGGCTGAACTCTTTTTGCCGTTGAACAAGGCTGGTGAAGTATAATCAAGCGGATAATTACAGAGGTGCTTTATGAAGCAGGGATTAGATTTTCAATCAATTATTTTCAAGTTGCAGACTTATTGGGCAAGCCAGGGTTGTTTGATCTGGCAGCCATATTATTCACAAGTGGGGGCGGGCACGATGAATCCAGCTACCTTCCTGCGCGTATTGGGTCCGGAACCCTGGCGCGTGGCTTACCTTGAACCCTCGGTACGGCCTGATGATGGAAGGTATGGTGTTAACCCTAACCGCTTGCAACAGCACAATCAATTCCAGGTGATTTTGAAACCAGACCCGGGCAACCCACAGGAGCTATATCTCAACTCGTTACTTGCTTTAGGTATCAACCCTGAGGAGCACGATATACGCTTTGTTGAGGATAACTGGGAGTCACCGGCTCTGTCTGCCTGGGGGCTGGGATGGGAGGTCTGGCTGGATGGACAAGAAATTACCCAATTCACCTACTTCCAGCAGGCTGGGGGCATAACCCTAGAGGTGCCCGCGGTGGAGTTGACCTACGGTCTGGAAAGAATTGCTATGACCTTGCAGCGCGTGAACCACTTCAAGGATATCCGCTGGAATAACCAGCGGCTATATGGCGATATTTATCAGGTTGCGGAGCGTGAACATTCAACCTACTATTATGAAGTTGCGGATGTGCCAAGACTGCGCGAGATGTTCACTCTCTTTACTCAGGAAGCAGAAAAGGCATTGGACGAAGGACTGGTCCTGCCGGCCTACGATTATGTGATCAAGTGTTCGCATACGTTTAATGTTCTGGATGCGCGCGGAGCGGTTGGTTTTACCGACCGGCAGGCTCTTTTTGGCAAAATGCGAGAACTTTCCCGCAGGGTTGCTGAAGCGTACTACGCCCAACGAGAGGAAATGGGTTTCCCCTGGCTGGTGTCAGAGGAAGTGGAAAAACCTGAAATCATCAGCTTACCCCGAACCGACCTCCCGGAGAGAGCTGATTTTCTATTCGAGATTGGAACAGAGGAATTGCCGGCCACCGAGTTGGACCGCGCAATTGAACAACTGCGGACGGGTTTCACAGCATGGCTGAGTGAGGCACGTCTGGAGCATGGTGAGATTGAGGTGAAAGGTACACCACGAAGACTAACTGTCTGGGTCAAGGAACTGCAAACCAGACAAGCGGACCGAGCGTTGGAGTTAAAAGGCCCTCCAGCTGAGAGAGCGTTTGACAGCGAGGGCAAGCCAACCAAGGTGGCGGAAGGTTTCGCCCGCAGCAAAGGTTTGGATATCGACCGGTTGGCTGTGAAAAACTTTGAAAATGGCCGTTATGTAGTGGCAGAAATTTCAGAAAATGGGCAATCGAGCGTGCAATTGCTATCAGACAAGTTACCTGTGATGATCAAGGACTTGCGGTTTGCCAAATCGATGCGCTGGAACCAAAGCGGAGCTAGTTTCTCGCGCCCGGTGCGCTGGCTGGTCGCGATCCTGGGCGGTCAGGTGGTGCCGTTCCAATTTGCCGGCCTGCAATCCGGTAGAATGACCTGGGGTTTGCGCTTTTCAAGTCAACCAAGCATGGAAATTGACTCTTTGGATGCTTACCAGGCTTATCTGGGAGAGCAAGGCATTATCCTCGACCCCTCAGCTCGCAGACTGAGCATTTGGCGTCAAGCGCTTGCCTTGGCTGACAGCGTGAATGGAATGCTTGCGCAGGACGATGAATTGCTGGCTGAGATTGCCAACTTGGTGGAACGGCCAACCGCCTTGCTGGGCACTTTTGAAGAGCGTTATCTGGATAGTCTTCCATCCGAGGTGTTGATTGGAGTGATGAAAAAACACCAACGTTATATCCCGGTTTTGGACCTGCAAGGAAAGCTGACCAATCACTTCATCGTGATTCGAAATGGTGACAAACAGCATTCTGAGACCGTTCTGGATGGAAACCTGCAGGTCATTCTGGCGAGATTCGCAGACGCGGAATTCTTCGTGCAGGAAGATCTGAAAAAGTCGTTGGAAGATTTTGTGCCCGAGCTGGCGCAGCTGACCTTTCAGAAACAGTTGGGTTCAATGTTGGATAAAACCGAACGCATCGAAAAATTGACGCTGATTCTTGCGAAAAAATTAGGTTTGGATGAACAGGAAACGGCAACCGCGGAACGGATCGCAAGGCTGTGTAAGGCTGACCTGGCTTCTGAAATGGTGGTTGAGATGACCAGCTTGCAGGGCGTGATGGGTAAGTATTATGCCCGCCATTCTGGTGAGAGTGAGGCTGTGTCTGAGGGTGTGTTTGAGTATTATCAGCCAAGAACTGCTGACGATCCTCTGCCTGAGAGCCTACCTGCCGTCGTGGTTGGGCTGGCAGATCGATTAGATTCAATCGCGGGATTGTTCGCGGTGGGTTTGACCCCAACTGGAAATAAAGATCCTTTCGCGCTACGCAGGGCGGCTATCGGACTGGTCAGCATCCTGTTGGGTAAAAAGTTGAATTTTGGCATCCGTTGGGCGTTACGGCAAGCCGGCTCTGATTTAAACGTCCCATTCAGTGAAGAGATAGTAGAGCAAGCCGCCGCTTTCATTACCGGGCGTCTGCATACAATCTTGTTGGAACAGGGATTTGCTCACGATGTGATCGACGCTGTTGAGGAAGTTAACGGGGGCAACCCTGCCCGTGCCAAAGACGCTGTTGAAGTATTGACTAGATGGGTCAGCAAGCCTGACTGGAACGATATTTTGCCAGCTTTCAGCCGCTGTGTGCGCATCACACGCGACCTTGACCGGCAGTTGACAGTTGACACCTCTTTACTGGTTGAAGAACAGGAAAAACAGCTTTATAAAGCAGTTTCTGAAGCAGAAGAAAGACTGATCCAAACGCCCGGTCTTGAGAACGCGCTTGTCCAAATCGAAAAGTTGGTGGAGCCAATCAACACTTTCTTCGACAATGTGTTAGTCATGGCCGAAGATCAGAAACTGCGTGAATCGCGACTGGCGATTTTGCAGAAGATCGCCGGGTTAATTAAGCCATACGCAGACTTTTCGAAGTTAGAAGGTTTTTAAGAGCGGTTAGTTTTACTAGCGCAGGTCTGCCTGACAGAAATGCTTGGTATCCGTCACTGCCTTTCGGCAGCAACGCCGGAAGCGCAACCTTCCAACCGGCGAGATTCAACCCATCGCTGAATAACCTGCCCGTCTGAGTGGGGGAGGGTCAACCCCCAGTGGTTCTTTAAACAGTCCCCATGGTCAGATACCGGCGGATGCGTTCGATGTTGCTTTTCAGCGAATCGCCCAGGTAAACACCGTCAATTTCCTGCTTTACGGGTTCAACCCGGTTGACGTAACTGCCGAAATACGCGAACTTAGGTTTTCCTCTAACCCTGGCCAACTGCCCCCCAAAGTCTTTTAACAAAAAGGCGGTTGGTTCAGAGTTGACTGCCAGGCAAATCAGCTTGGGTCTGGCAATCTTGGAGTAATCGATCAGGTCGTTTGTCAGCAGATCTGGCCCGAGGTATTCTACATGATAGTTGCTCTGTCGCAGTAAAACCGCCAGCATGAGCGCGTCCAAATCGTACATCGAATCAGGACCGCAGCCAACCAAAATCAGCGCGCCCTCCTTGATTGACGGCAACCCGTTCATAATAGCAGCCAGACGCCCCTTGATCACGTGAGAAGCCATATGTTGGGTGGCGATAGGGATATCACCCACGAACCAGGCCTCATCTAACAACTGCATACTAGGCTGGATAACCTCCTGGAAGATGGTCAGAAGATCGAAGTAAACCTGGGTTTCTTCAAAAACCAAGGTTGCCCGCTCTTCGTTGTGAGCAACCAGCGCACCAAACAACAGTTCAGCATAATGTCGGGCAGGGCGAGGTGGCTGTTTACGCGGCTTACCGGGACTGTAGGTTTGAATGCTTTCGGGCCAGGTGCCTCTCTCGCGGATTTGGTTAAATTGCTGGACCACCTGGCTGATGCTGATGCCTGAGTCGACTCTGCGTTGTACCCAAAGCAATAATTGAATATCACGTTCTGAATAAAGGCGGTAGCCGTTAGGCAGGCGGGCAGGTTCAAGCAAGTCATAGCGCCTTTCCCATGCACGCAGTGTTACGGGTTTGATTCCGGTGCGGTGCTGTACGGTTTTGATGGTAAATTCTGGTTCAGCTGAATAGCTGTTTATCTGGCTCATGGTGTGCTCCTGAGTTCTGCAGAAGCGTCAAAGATTTTTTGAAGAAACTTTGATCGCTCTTCTGGTGTCATAAAGCGGGGCTTGGCAGTATCTTCCAGCGTAATAGTCAACAGTTCAGTGCTGATGTGTTGTCCCTGGTAGAAAAAATGCTTCTGGATAAATCCATCGTAAGTGATGTAATAATCGACCTGGTCGAAAAAGAGATTGCCAAGTCCGTAATGAATAAGTGCGTCAGAATAAAATTCAAGCGCTTTGCCAACATGAGATTGACTCCCATTGACTATCACGGCACCGGCCTCGGCTAAAGGACGGAAATCTCTTATGGCATTGCTGGTGGCGGTGTGTAGATAATCTTCCTGAAATTGGAGGGTCACGATTGGTAAAAAGCCCTCACGTTTCAGTTGGGTGATGGTTTGCTTGATCCACTCCCAATCTTCACAGG
>JBBAES010000051.1:0-10651 GCA_041655815.1 Anaerolineaceae bacterium | reverse complement strand
CGACCAACTGGTGTAGATCCATCGATCTTACCGGAAGAAACCGGCGCCTCCCAAACCAACTTGTTATATTCGTAAGCACGGACAATTTGGTAGCCAAGTTCCAGCACCAGACGTTTTTGATCGGGCGGGACGTCGGGGCTGAGGGGGGTGATTTCTTCCTCGGGTATGCGCCTCATGGTGTAGGCTCTGACAAAATATGACACCCCACTCAGGTCATCCCACAATTCATACCAGGGAAAACCAGCGGCGTCCCTGACTTTCCCAATAATCCAGAAGTTGTTATCATAATAAAAAGTTCGGTGGATGTCCCGCACGTTAGGTTTGCTGTAAACGGGAACCAACGGAACAGTAACCTCGCCCAAACAACCCCCTTCAGGGATCGGTCGGTTGTCAATTGGGTTAGGGCGGTTATAGACAGGTTGAACCCAGGTGGCGTCAACATACTCACCCGTCTCCAGTTCATACCAGCTCAGGCGCTTCCCGTAAATATTGCGAGTAAAGACCATTTTCTTGATTGGCAGGACGTCGTCATAAACCAGCAAATTACTGCTGTCAGCCAGGTGGTCCGGTTCCTTTTTGGCGTGTAAATTAAAGCGCAGGATGCGCCCCAGGCGCACATCAGGCCCCCACCCGAATAATGAAGCAGAGGCTGGTTTGGCTTCAGACATCAACAAGCCCAAAGCTCCCAACCCCATAGATTTCAAGAAATTTCTACGAGTTAGTTCCATTTTTTCCATATTCAATAGTGTACGTTAATTGGAATCCCTACAAAAGCCCAGTTGTATAACCAACCGGCATCACCAGTTTCCATATTCACGCAGCCATGGCTCATGGGATAGCCAAAGTTATTATGCCAGTAGGTGCCGTGAATTCCATATCCTTTGTAGAAATACATGACATAGGGGACATCCGGCAGGTAATATCCGGGGCCGACCATGTCATCATAGAGCAATTTTATCCAAACATAATAGGTGCCCGTTACCGTTGGGGTGTTGGGCAGCCCGGTCGACACCCAAAACCAGTTTACCAGTGTTTCACCTTCGTAAGCATACAGTTTTTGCTCGCTCAGGTTGATGTCGATCCACTTTTCACCCAAGGGTTCAATTCCCAGTCCCTCAAAAGGATCGGGCTCGTATATAAACGGGACGATTTCAACCGTCGGGATCGCAGTTTGCGTCGGTGTGGGCGTTGCAGTGGGTGTATTGGTTGGGGTGGGCGTGTTGGTTGCTGTTGGCGTAGGTGTGTGCGTGGGCGTGTTGGTTGGCGTGGGTGTATTGGTCGGCGTCAGGCTGGGTTTTATCAGCTGGGTGGTTTCGTTTTTGATTAAAAATTGCTGTCCGGCAACCGGTCGGTCAGGGATAATGCCAACAGAATAAAGTCCAAAAAGAATCAACCCAGCAAAAACCAGCATGATGAAGATAGCCCAGGCAGGTCTTCGTCTGAGGGTCTGCGGGGCTGCAGGTTCAGGCTGTGCTGCTTTCGTCAGGGACGGCTCAGGAAAATCAGCCGGAGTCCACGAGTTAGCGTTCTCTTGCCGGGTGCGGGCGCTTAGCCAGCGCATGGCTTTATAAACCACCGGATTGTCAGGGTCGCTATCGAGCACCTCGCGCAGCAGGCGCGCACTGATTTCTGGCTCAGAAAGCCCGGCCAAAATCAGTTTGGCGTCGTTGTTATCCGCTGAAATGCGCAGCGCCTGCTCAGCCAGCTGCCTGGCCAATGCGGAATTACCCTCCAGAATGGCTTGTTTAGCCCGGAGGGTCAGAGTTCCAGCGCTTTTTGGTTGCTCGGTCATCAGTTTTCTTAGCCGGTTTAAGTTACGGCTGCCCTACCTCTTCGTTGTTCATGTAACAAACAATGCCTTCCAGGAGGCCCTCTGCCAGTAATTCTGGCCTTGTTGTGAGGATTTCCTGGTCCAGGTTCATGAAGCCAAGTTCGATGATCCCGGAGGTCGTATACGGGCTGACCTCATTGAAAATATGGTTTGAGGTCATATCGGTTGTTACTGACTGGTAATGATACCTTAAACCGGTTCTCTTGGCGTAGCGGTCAGAGAGACATTGCACAAGCCTGGTGGAACTTCGGTCAGTTTTTTGAGACAAGGCGGCGGCGACCTTGAAGCCAGTGGCGGAGTCGTCAAGGTAATCGCAACTGTCAGAATGGATAGAAAGCAGCAAGCCCGCCTCGTAGTTTTTCAGGCGGGCGTCATACTCATCCAACAACTCCACCTCATAACCGGCATCAAGCAGCATCTGTTGCAAATAGGTGGCAACATTACTGTTAATTTCAAGCTCGGTCAGCCCATTTGCGCAGACCGCACCGCTGTCGTTCCCACGATGACCGACAACGATGCCAATTTTATTTTCTGGGAAGTTTGCCGGTACAAGCCCCTCAGCAACCTCCGTCTGGGCGACCTGTTCGTCCGCCGCCACCGCAGCCACCACCTGTCGCCCGAGGTCGTCCGGCAGAAAACTGCCCGGCATCCACAGAGAAAATAAGGTCGCCGCAATCACACCTGCCAAAATCACCGTCGAGATTACCTGCCAGAGCAGACGCAACACGCCTCTTGCAGCCATACGCTCGGGTTTTGAAAACGCCTCTGGTTGGTGGGGTGCCGCGTTGATCCGCCAGTTCTCAAAAGGGTTCTGCCGAGAGGTTTCATCCTCATTCTGACCGGACCCAGCGCTGTTTTTGGGTGGAGCGACCCGATTCGCTCTACCTGAAGAGAATAGCGTTCGCGGCACAGGTTGTTGCTTCGCTTGTTCAGGCTGCCAGAAAGCTCCTTTTCCAGGGTTTTCTTCATCATCTAATCGTTGCATCTGCTTTGACATAGTCTTCCTGTTTCACAAATAATTAGCAAGTTTGTATAATCTTGTATAATTGCTACACCCAAATGGGTTTGAAAGGAATGGTGCAAATCCTATGCCAGAGAAGCTCAGCCAACTCGATCAGCAGCAGCTGTTATCTGTCGCTCGCGCGGCTGTAGAAGCCACAGCCAATAATCAGCCCCTGCCTCAGATTGATCTAGACCAATACAGCCAGATTTTGAAAGACGAAGGCGCCAGCTTTGTCACACTCATGCTCGATGGCAAACTCCGCGGCTGCATCGGCACCCTGGAGGCTTATCAGCCCCTTATTTTGGATGTGCAGAGCCGTGCTGTTCAGGCTGCCAGCAAAGACCCTCGTTTCAGCCCTGTCCGCCCGGAAGAAACAGCCCGCATCAAAATCGAAATTTCCCGCCTGACTCAGCCGGTTCCACTGGAATACGACCATCCAAAAGACCTGGTCACTCTGCTGAGGCCTGGCGTGGACGGCGTTGTCATCTCAGAGGGGCACCGCCGGGCCACATTTTTACCCCAGGTATGGGATGACCTGCCTGAACCGAAGCAGTTTATCGCGCAACTATGTCGGAAAATGGGATGCAGCCCCGGTTATTGGGAGCACAAATTGCTTGAAGTTGAAACCTACCAGGTTGAAGAGTTTTCAGAATAAAAAGAGCGAAGCACACTGCTTCGCTCTTTACGGTAAAAACGTTGCCAGGTTAGCGTTTGACTTCGGAGGCCGCGTAAGCCTGACCAGCCAGATGGGCGACCATCAGCTGGCTATAGGCCGAGGTGATCACCACACCGATGACGAAGATGACCATACCGAGGGGCGCAATGAAACCCGTCAGGATCACACCCGCAAAGACCAGCAGCCAGGCGCCAAAATTATTGCCCAGTCGTTTGAAGAAGTTGCCCCATTCAAATGCCGAAGCAAAGCTGTCTTTCACGGCAAAATTTGCCATCGCTATCGGTTGGATTATTGCCAGGAACAGACTGTAAGCAACCATTACCGCTATGCTGATAACCATAATCAGGACTCCTCCAAGCCCCATGGCTGAGTCCGAATTTTCGATCATGAACATCGGAATCACCATAATCCGAATGGGTAAAGCGTAGACTAATTCAACCAGAAAATATCGAAAACCTCGACCCAGGTCTTGGCCAAAGTCGAACTCTGGCAGAGGACGCAGTTCATTCTGTGCCACATTTTTGAGAGTGCGCAGCGTGTAACCAGTTAATGCGAACGTCCCAATCACAGGTATGAGGCTGACCAGAAGCGGTGTGAGCAATTTGTCGAACCAACGTTCGTCTTCAAAAATATAGGTAAAAGCCTTCCCAAAATTCATCATAAAATACCTTTCTACTTGAGTGTGTAAATTAAGTCAGTCTTATTATATTGATTTATCCGTGAACATATTTTGTCAGTACAAGCCGACCCAATGCTGAGTCGTTCAGTATTTTCCAACCAAGGATTTACAATTGACTGTAGCCTTCGACATCCAGCACAAAGACCGTGGCTTTCTTCTCATCCACATTCTCTGACTTGGATGTATTCTCCCTGATAATCTCCAGGGCCCTATCCACCCGGTCGGGCTCC
Source organism: Anaerolineaceae bacterium (assembly GCA_041655815.1). GTDB lineage: Bacteria > Chloroflexota > Anaerolineae > Anaerolineales > Anaerolineaceae > Mesolinea. The sequence continues at coordinate 6,232 of JBBAES010000051.1, read as the reverse complement.
ACGCCGATGATCAGCGTGCTGCGCCCACTGCGGAAGAAGCCGCCGGTCGAAGCGATAAAAGTTACCCGGTATTTCTCGGCTGTCAGTTTTTTTGAAACAATGTCATTGTCCGCATCTTTAATAATGGCCATTATCAATTTCATATCAATACTCCTCAAAACGCGTCACTTTCAGGATAAAAATCGTTACTCCCCCAACGATGGTTTCTGCCGGGATGACCATGGGAAAAGGGGTGTAGTCCATTGTGGCGGCCACGTAACTGACCCGTTTTTTTGCAGCTGCTGAAAGCAGACCGACAATTTCTTCCACATTATTTTCATCTGATGCAATCAGGAATGTTACATTTTTTTCAAGCAGAAAACCACCAGTGCTGGGAAATTTAACGTAAGACAGACCTTGACGTTCCAAAGCCATTTCAACAACCTCTGTATCCTGGCTTTGCACCACCGTCAGGACCATCCGGTCAACTTGTGTATCGAATTGCTTCACAGGACCTCCACGGGAACAGGTTGGGTTAACTTGATTCTAACGCAAAATCTGTTATTTCCCAAGGAAATATAGATGACTAAACCGGAATTATTCGAACCAATTTACGACCATATCTTCCAGATCAGCGTCATCCACCTCATCTTCACTGACCACCTTGCCATAAACAGTCCCACCTGCCTTCCGAGCCGAATTTGGATCTCCAGTTTTGAGCGGATGCCACCAGGGCAGGTCTTCGCCGTCAGCGACCAGACGGTAGGCACAGGTACGCGGTAGCCAGTCGGCACGCCTGGCGATTTCCGGGGTCAGAAAGATGCATTCGGGCACGTTTTCGTGCCGGTTGGGATAGTCACTGCACTGGCAGGTCTCAAGATTAAGATATCTGCAGACCACATTGGTGAATTTGACCTTTTTCGTGGGCATCTCCCGGAACTTGATCAGGCAACATTTCGCACAGCCATCACACAACGATTCCCATTCTTCAAGGCTCATCTGTTCAAAGGTTTTATGTTTCCAAAATTGCTTCGTCATCGTTCGCTTCCGGTTGTTGCGGGGTAAAGTTGAGGCTGGATAAAAGGAATCAGCGCGAGTTTCACTGCCATCGAGTAGAGCTGGCTGCGGGTGATCAGATCTTTCGTAAGCAGACCGACCCCACCGCTGCTTTGTTTGCTGTTTTGAAGGCCAAATACGAGGTCGTCAGCATCGCCCTGCTCGAGCCCCTGCTGGATGAGGGCGGTGATTTTGTTTGGGAGGATGTAAGAAGCAGAGCGCGCAAAACCGGTGTTGTTCTTTCCGAGAACATAAACCCAGCTATAGGCTGCCAGGCTCTTCCCATCATTTTCTATCGGGGCCAAACCGCCCTCAAGCCCAACCCAAAAGTCAGCATCTGGAATAACAGCCTTTGAATTCCAGGCGCGATTGCGGGCACCTGTCAGGGTTTCCTGGTCGCCCATCGGCTGACTGGGTACTTCTGAGCTGACCTGGCTGGTCTGGAATCGAAATTTCTGTTCAGGAAAGACAGCCTGAAAACCGTCGCAAACTGCCTCAAGTTTGCTTGGGTTTCCAGAACCAATGATGACGGTTGTTGGCATGTTGGTTATTGTAGGCAGAGCGTTAAAGCTCAGCGCGATCTTTCAAGAGTGTCTGAAGCTGGATGGTTATTTCAGCGGCTTCTGTTCTGAGCTGTTTCGCTCTTTGCAACAATTCGATGGCTTTATTTTCATTTTCGTAACCTAAAAGGTTGATTTCAACATTTAAGTAAGCAGCTTCCAAGCCGGCCTTGGCCTGGTAAAGTCCGGATGCCGCATCAGAAATGGCGCTCAGGTTGCCAATTTGAGCCATGCGAAAGGCCAGTTTCATCACCTGAAGGCACATTTCAACCGTATGTAATGGAACTGACGCAGCCGTAAAGCTGGCTTCCATGATCGCGTTTTCTCGGATTTTTACGTTTTCTTCAGTGTCACGAGGAAGACGCCGAGCTAGGATGATCCCTTTGAAGGACTCCGCGTCCAGCTCGATCGCTTCTGTCAGCCGTTTGCGCAGGTCTTCACCTTTCTCAATGGCCTGCCAGCACTCCTCTTCCACGTCTTTGTAATTCTTTTTACCCACGGTCAAGCGGGCAACCATTACTGCCAAAGCGCTCCCCAATGCGCCAGCATAAGCCGCGGCCGAGCCGCCGCCCGGCGCGGTGGTACCTTCGGCCACCTGGTCAAGGAAGTTCACCTGCGTGGTGCCGGCCTGACTTTCGCTGCCTGAATACAGTCGATTTTCCAGCAGCTGGTCATGCTCAAATCCATCCAATTGCAGGTAGTAGCGACCGGCATTGATAATCGCGCGGCTTGGCACCAACCCGACAATTTCAGAGTGGTGAATGCCAACCCCATAGCGTCGGGCTTCGCGACGGACAAATTCGGTCACTTGCGCCATGGGAGATTTTCTGTAGTTGGTCAGATTCATCGAAACCTGGGCCAGACCATCGACCAGGACGCCCATACCTTTGACAAAGTGAAATCCGCCGGAAGAATTGCGCACGCGACGAGCGATTTTTTCAGCGATGCTGACATCGGGGGTGTTCAAGTAAATGTTGTAGGCAATCAGAGGTTGCCGCGCTCCAATCACCACCGCGCCGGCAGGACCCATGACTTTTGGCCCAAAATCGGGTTCACGGTAGGGGTCAGTGGCGATGGCTTCTTTTATTACCTCGAATTCACCCCGGCGGATATCCTCCAGATTAATTCTGTCAGATCTTGCTGCAGCTTCTTCATAAAGGTAAACCGGGATATTCAGGTTGTCTGCCACCCGTTTGCCCAGACGCCTGGCGATTTCAACGCACTCCTGCATGGTGGTATCCGAGATCGGAACAAAGGGCACCACATCGGCAGCCCCCAGGCGGGGGTGTTCGCCCTGGTGGTGGTTGAGGTCAATCAGCTCAGCCGCCCTGGCAATGCCCTGATAAGCGGCTTCTTCCACGCCTTCAGGGTCTCCGATAAAGGTCAAAACCGTGCGATTGTGATCCAGATCGGAGTGGCGGTCTAAAACCAGCACACCCGGTACCTCTGCGACCGCCTTGATAATCGCCTCGATAACCTCGGGTCGTCTTGCGTCAGAAAAATTGGGGATACATTCGATAATTTTCATAGATAAAGCCTCTCCTCTGTGCCAGTAGTAATTTATTATACCAAGACGACGACTGAAAATTAATCCCCGCCCACACCTACCAGACGCGGATACCCTTATTGCCGTCACACCTGGGAAGTTACCTTCTGAACCCAGCCAGGAATCGAGGAGCCGGGCAGTGTCGTCTTTGAGATAGGAGCGACAACTATTTTGCAATCTGCACCTCTGCTCCTGTCGCAGTGCTGGGCCTGGTGCTTGTACAGCTCGGCGATACGCTTTATAATCGATAATAATGCAGATAGGTTGCGCGACTATAGACCAGAGGGGGCCCTAACTATCGCGTGACTATAAGCTAATTGGGCTGTAAACATGGCCTCCCACCCGGAAAAGGAACCAAAATGCCTCGTGTCTCACTAAACCAACCCGCGCCCGATTTCTCACTTCCAGATTTCCCTGGTAACAATTTCTCTCTCTCTGAGCTGAAGGGTAAGAAAAACGTACTGCAGGTGTTTAACCGCGCCTTTCTCTGACCATTCTGCCAAAGGCATATGGCGCAGTTGCGTCAGGATCATGAATTATTTGTAAATCGCGATGTGGTCGTGGTAGTCGTTGGCCCCGAAGATGCTGATAGTTTTGCGGCTTACTGGCAAAAAGAAGCTCTTCCTTTTATCGGTCTTCCTGACCCAAAAGCCAGCGTACTGAAACTGTATGGTCAGGAAGTTAACTTGTTCAAGTTGGGTCGTATGCCCGCCCAGGTGTTGATCGACAAGGAAGGCATCGCTCGTTTTGTCCATTACGGCCATAACATGAGCGATATTCCCAGCAATGAAGAAATTCTCGCGCTGGCAGACGAAATAAACGTGTAGACAGTGGCTTAAACTGCTTAAGCCACTACACAACAATAAATTTATCGATTACCGAACCAAACAAGAAGCTGATCAGGGCCACACCCACGCTGATGGCTGCCATGCGGAGGAAGTGCTTGCTAAATTTCTCATCCCGCAGCACAGACATATAAAAACTGAATAAGGCAATGATAACAAAGACGGTTGTCATCATTACCGCCAGGGCAACGAAATAGTCACTGAAGATGAGATAAGGCAAAATCAGCAGGGCAACGGTGACGATATAAGCAATTCCCGTGTAGATGGCAGCAGTGAGCGGTTCTTTGGCTGTTTCCTCGGTTTTGGTGGAGAGATATTCAGAAGCCGCCATGGAAAGCGCGGCAGCGATGCCGGTGACCAGCCCGCTCAGAGCGATCATGCGCGTGTTTTGGAAGGCAAGTGTCAGTCCTGCAAGCGTGCCCGAAAGCTCTACCAGGGCGTCGTTAAGCCCCAACACGATCGAACCAGCATACTGCAGGTGAGGTTCATCCAGCATGGAAATCAGCTCGCCTTCGTGTTCTTCTTCTTCCCTGATCAGACGGTCAACACCCGGAATGACGCCTTCCAGTTTTCTATAGGCGTCGATGGTTTTTTCTTCACGGTTTTCAAGAAGTTTAATCACAAAGGTGTAGCCAAATATTTTTGAAAGCAAACCAAAAAACCAGATCAAGCTTTTTTGTGGTTTGGCTACTTTACCTGTATATTTTTCCCAAAACCGGGTGTGTTCGAGTTCATCGGCCGAAAGTTTGCTGATCTTTTCCGCGTCGTCTTCATCCTCTAAGTTCCTGGCAATTTGAGCGTAAAGCATGTGATCGTTAATTTCTTCTTGTTGGAATTTTTTTATTGCTTTAAGTGTTTTCTTATCAATCATAAATTTCCTCGCTACCTTGATTCTACTCGATGAATTTTCGAATAAGGAAGCCAATATTTAGAGGAATAATGACCATGATTCGACTCCAGAGAATGGTCTTGTGCCATTCTGGTGAGGATACCAGCACAATTAAAAAAATAGCCGGTCAACTGACCGGCTATTTATAGTAAGTTTGTTAAAACCTCTCGGTTTAGTACATTCCGCCTTGAGGCATGGCCGGAGCCGCGCCTGCAGGTTCAGGGATGTCTGTGATCAAGGCTTCGGTGGTCAGGATCATGGCTGCGATTGAAGCTGCGTTCTCGAGGGCGCCGCGGGTTACCTTGGCGGGGTCGATCACACCCAGGTGAACCATGTCGCCGTACTCTTCCGTCAGAACGTTGAAGCCGATGTTTCTGTTGCCTTCATCTGCCTGTCTCTGGCGGACATTCTCGACGACTACAGAACCATCTTTACCAGCATTCTCAACGATTCTCTTCATTGGCTCGGTAAGAGCCTTGCGAACGATGTTGACACCAATCTGGGCGTCTTCCTGGTCCATCTTGAGGTCCTTGAGGGAATCAATTGCATTGATCAGGGCCACACCGCCACCGGGAACGATGCCTTCTTCAACAGCAGCGCGGGTTGCAGAAAGTGCGTCTTCAACACGATGCTTCTTTTCCTTCAGCTCGGTTTCAGTTGCGGCACCAACACGGATGATGGCAACGCCACCAGCCAATTTCGCCAAACGCTCCTGCAGTTTTTCGCGGTCGTAGTCGCTGGTTGTGTTCTCGATCTCAACACGAATCTGTTCGATGCGACCTTTGATAGCATTGGTATCACCCTTACCGCCAACAATGGTGGTGGTGTCTTTATCGATGGTGACTTTTTCAGCACGGCCAAGGTCCTCGATGGTTGCGTTTTCGAGTTTTCGGCCAGTTTCTTCAGAAATCACAGACGCGTTGGTCAGGATAGCGATGTCCTGGAGCATAGCCTTACGGCGATCGCCAAAGCCAGGGGCTTTAATAGCAACGACATTCAGGACGCCGCGGATCTTGTTGAGAACCAGGGCTGCGATGGCCTCACCGTCAACATCTTCGGCGATGATGACGATATCGCGTTTGCCCACCTGGACCATCTTTTCCAGCAGAGGAACGATATCATTCGCTGCCGAGATTTTCTTGTCATAGATCAGGATGTAGGGTTCAGCGATATCAGCAACCATGTGTTCGGTATCAGTGACAAAATAGGGGCTGATATAACCGCGGTCAAACTGCATACCTTCAACATATTCGGTCTCGAACTCGAGCGCTTTCGATTCCTCTACGGTGACAACGCCGTCTTTGCCGACTTTATCCATCACATCGGCAATCAGGGAGCCAATTTGCTCATCCTGGGC
>JBBAES010000050.1:0-10798 GCA_041655815.1 Anaerolineaceae bacterium | reverse complement strand
ATTTTGTGAATATACTTGCGTCGTTCACTAACTGTCATAGGATCCGTTTCTTCCATCGCTACCTCGGTAACATTATCATTTGACCTAACGATAGCATCTCGGTAACATTTTAGTTGAACTAATGCGAAAGCCTTGCGGAAAACGACACAAAGTGTATAATAACTGCCTATCGGGGCGTGGCGCAGTCCGGCTAGCGTGCTTGCATGGGGTGCAAGAGGTCGAAGGTTCAAATCCTTTCGCCCCGACACCAAAAACCCTGGGAAAAATCCCAGGGTTTTTTGATTCCTATGAGAAGTGGGAATTACATCGTACCGATGGGCTCATGTTCCCCCATAGCAGGGTATCAGATCATCAGCTAGTCTCGATAATCATCACTGTTGCGGTGGGAGTGAACCTCCACCGTACGCATGGGCTTTAGTCAATGCGAATTTTTTGTTCTCGACAGTCGCCCCGCTGCGCAGGGATCTCGACCTAAGTTCTCTTTAGTTCTTTCTCTTAATTTATGACAATAGAGATCGTGTTACTCAGTTATTGATTTGTGACCCAAAGGTTAATTGACTTTCATAATCAGGAGACCATGAAAGAACAAGCTCTCGTAGCGGTGGGAGTAAACCCCCACCGTACGAATGGGATGACCGTACGCATGAGCTTTAGTCCTTGCCAAATCTTTGTTCTGCGTTGTCACAACAACGAGAGGGTGTTGACTAATTAGCTCTTTAGCGGTGGGAGTAAACCCCCACCGTACGAATAGGAGCACCGTACGCATGGACTTAGTCCCTGTGAGTTACTTTTTTTTGGCTGATGTTTCCACTTTGCAACGACTTTGACCGAGTAGCTCTTTAGCGGTGGGAGTAAACCCCCACCGTGCGAATAGGAGTTCCATATGAATGGGCTTCAGTCACTGGCATTGGGGGCAGACCTGAGCAGGCTTCTGCGCGATAACGTCAACTGGGACAGTCGAGAAAATCAAGACAAATAATATAACTACTAGAGCAAGTCTGGTCTTTTTCATGGATAACCGATATGTTTGTTATGGGCGGGCAAGGCTAAAGCTTGCCGTGCGCGTAGAAGGTGGGGATGAAGATGGTGGCCTGGCCTTTTAACCAGCTCTGCATGGCTTCTTCCTTGATTTCCAAAATGCGTTCGATTGGTGCCATTCCTCCGAGATCATAAGCAATCATATCCCATTCGGACTCATAGGCATCGAGCGATGGTTGGCGCCATTCACCGGCCAGTAGGCCGAGGTGCACACCCTGGAGACCAGCCTCTCTGAACATCCAGCCCAATTTCCTGCCCATGGTCAGGTTGACGCCCTGGAAGGAGAGTGAATGATTTTGCATTACACCAATATTACGGAAAAGCTCGGGATAGTCAATCCTGGATTCGTAGTCCGGCTCTGCGGAAGCAACGACATATCCTCCCGCTTTCGTGACACGCTTCATTTCCTTAATGACTGCCTGAGGGTCTTTGAGCCACATAAGAAAGTAATGGCAGACTGTAAAGTCAAAACTACCGCTTTTAAAGGGGAGTCTGAACCCGTCTGCGCACGTTACCTGGGAATCTGGCGAATAACGTTTGGAGAACTCACAACGGTCAAGGTCGATATCCACTCCGAATGGTCTCAGCCCGTGGTAGATGTAATCAGGAAAGAGCGCACCGGTTCCCGAACCAACTTCGAGAACGGTTTGACCTGGGGTCGCGTTTAATTTATCAAAGATAAAGCGGCGTAGGTTTTTGGTCCAGCGGGCTTGCATAAGATATCGGTTGTGCCAATCAGCGGTTTTCATAGAGGCTCCTTTTGGGTTTTAGAAATATTTATAAGGTCGGTCCAATTGCTGTCGAGCAAATTTCCCAGGAGATGATCAGTCCGGTTTTGATTCGCGACTGTTCCGTCGGGGAAAACTGTGTAATAAACCGGGTAATGGTCTGTTACTTCGGGGCTGTAAAGCTCGCTTCGATGCTCTGTATTATCCAGATTAATTGGAAAGGGCAGGCCCTGTTCAATCACAAGGTCTTCAGTGGTCAACTGCTGAGTCAGGTGGGCCACCCGATCGTGAGAGTTCAAATCTGCAGCGTAGAAACTTATTGCGTTAGCGCCGGCCTGAACAAGGTCATTGACCCAGGTATAAATTTCAGACTGGCGACGAACCGGGAAACGGATACAAGTGAAAAGATCTTGATCGAAGACAAGCTGAAGCTGCTTTGGATCTTGACCGCCTTCAAGGTCAAATTCAATAATGAGGTGGTCGAGGCCGCCATCAAGTAGTGAATTTAAATAACTATGATCCTGGTATATCCGGGCTGAGGCAGTCAGAAGGCCTGAGACCATGCCGAGCTCTTCGGTGTACTGAATCAGTTCTGCCAGGTCTGCCCGCAAGGTGGGTTCACCACCAATAAAAATGACCTGAGGGATTCCAGTTTCGAAAGTCTTTCGGATCAGCGTTTTCCATTCCTCTGTCGAAAGTTCTTTATACGAACTAACAAAATCGTCTCCCCAGCGGTCCGTCAGGCAAAAATTGACCCGCAGAGGAATTGCGTTTTGTTCATCCGCCCCGACGGTATTGAAACCTGTAGCCGTGATCAGGGGAGCCTGGTCGGGATCGCTGACGATGGTCAGGATCTGCTGGTCGAAGCGCTGAATATCCGATTTGAGTGAGGTTTCGTCAACCTGGTAGCGCTGCAGGAACTCCACGGAAATTTCATCTTTAGTTTTCCCTTGCATTTTCAACCAGGCAAAATAAGTCCCGGTCTCATTCAGGCGCAAGATGGAGGCTGCATTGACAATTAATATTCCGGTATTATCAGGAAGCACGCGCAAATGCAGTCGATAAGGGATCAGAGCGTCATCGGGGGTGTGATAGGAGTAAAAGCCAGTCGGTGTGGGCTGGAATTGGTTGATGTCTGCGCGTTGATTTTGAGGCATGGCTATCTCCTGCTGATAATTAAATCGCGATAAATTGGTTCCGGTACCTGATGATCTCTGGCGAGCGGACAGCCGCCGCCGCATTCCTGCAAGAAATCACAATATTTACACTCGTCCGGTATGTCTTCCCGATTCCGCAAGCTGAGGCAAAGTGGGTGGTTCCAGATATGGCTCCACTGGTCAGTCAAAATATTTCCGACAGCCTGGTAATAAGATTGGCAGGGAATCACGTTGCCGTCAGGTTCCACGCACATGTTGTAATATGCTGCCGTGCAGCCTTTGATTCCCAGATCAAGCATAAGCGGATCGAAATGGCAGTACTGCGTGGGAGTGTACCAGATGAGCCGCTGCTGGTTGCGGTTGGTCATATTGATTGCAAGGGACAATAAGTCCGGAAGTTCGGCTTCTTTCAATCCCGTTGAGACGGTTTTACCTTTGCCGGAATAGATCAGGGCGTTCAGGCCTACGGTAGGCACGCCTTCGTCAGCCAGGAACTGCAAGGTTTCTTCGACCTGGCTGGCGTTGTTGTCCAGCAGGGTTGTGTTTGTCATCATATAAAGATTGCTATTGACAACGTTGCGCAGGCCGGCAAGCGTTCTCTGCAAGGCGCCAGGTCTGCGAACCATGTCGTCATGAGTTTTCGGATCGTGCGATTCGACTGTGATTTGGACGTGGTCGAGCCCAGCTTTAATCAGGCTGTCCAGAAAAGCCTGATCGCCCAGACGTGTGCCATTGGTATTGATGCCGGTGACCATCCCTTTTTGGTCAGCGTACGCAACCAACTCGGGCAGGTCATCCCTTAAGGTGGGTTCGCCACCAGTGAATACCACATGGGGAATGCCAATCTCCCATAGTTTATCAATAACTAACTTCCAATCCTGGGTTGAAAGCTCAGGATAGTTACGGGCTCGGGCGTTGTAGCAGTGGGCGCAGTCGTTATTACAACGATAAGTTATTGCCAGGTCCATACGGTAGGGCGCGCTCAATTTCGCCGAAAAAGGCATATTGGTCGACAATCCGAGATCACAGATCGGACAAGCCTTGCTGTTTTCATCGGTTAAGGCTTCGATTTTTGAGATGGTGGCGGCATAATCTGCCTGCAGGGCTGCTTCATCGGCGTCAAATTTTTCCGACAGTATTTCAACTGCCTCCGACCTTTCGATTTTGTTTAAATATAGGTAGGTCATAAGCAGAGCGCTCTGGTTAAGGTGAATGATTTTTGAGGCATTTACCACCAGCAAGCCGGAATAGTCCTCGTCGACGCGAAGATGCAGCCTGGATTTCTGACTTTCATCAGCGATATCAAATTTATAAATTCCAGGTTCTGGCAAAACGAGAAGGGTGTTTTTCATCAGTGTACGTCCTGTTTAACGACCCCCGCCAGCACAGGCGCAGGCACAACCGGCGCAGGCACAGGCGCATGCGCACGAACTGCCTCCACCACCGCCTCGAAAACCGCCTGAGCCACTGCTGGGTCGGCTGACGGGGATCGGGTTAGTGCGGTTGGTAACACCGCCGGTGAAACCGGTCAGATCTCCAACTATTCCTGCGGAGACTGCGGCGCTTCCGTTGATGATCGAAGCAGCAAAATCGGAGCCCGGAATATTGGGCATGGAAATGGAAGGCTTCGAAGAGCCGCCCCCACTGGGCCTGGGCATGGGGCTGGCGAGACCAGGTGAACTGGTGGCAGGCGAGGCGGCAAAGCCAGGATTGTAAAGGGGCCACCACATTGGCATGATCACAGGTGTGTTGACGAAGGTCTGTTGTGTGCGATTGTTGAACTGGTCGTCAAGCATTGTCCATTCAAGCGTGTGATCGAATTGAGCGCTCTTAATCTCCGGTGTTTCAGCACGCTCCACAGCCAGCCAGGCGCGTCTGATGATATCGTTATAGTAGGCTTTGGTTTCAACCGGGCTGAAACCCTTCATTTTGTCCTGGACCACATCAACCAATTGGATCAACGTTGCCTGGAGCGCCCGGCGCTGCTTGTCTTTCCCTTTTTCGGAAAAGGCTTTGATAAAGTTGATTTCATACTCATGTAACCCCTCTGGCAATGGCTCGTTGGACTTGATGTTAAGAGGGTCTTTTTCGATGACCGTAATAGCTTCTTTTTTCAGTAATCCAAAGAGGGTCATGGTTAGGATTTTATCGAGCGGCTCTTCGAGCAGGATGCCGGCCTCAACCGCGGTGAAACCTCTGCGGATTCCTTTGCCATCTACCGCCAATTTTGGCGGGAAGTACTGCAGTTTGCGGGTTGACTTTTGCTTCTTGTCAGTTCTTCTTGCAACAATGCCAATACCGACAAAGAGTAAGACCCCTAAGAGGCATGGTAAACTTCGCAGTAATGTAGTAAAAAAGCTTCCTATTCCACTTCCTGACCCTCCAGGTTCCTGGAAATCACCGGGGTCGGTTATAACACCTGACGGCACTGCGGAAGCAGGGAAGGAGGTCCCAAATTCGTATTCTGTATGCACATTGGCATTATCGCTGTACCAGGAGTAATAGACGCGACCGTCCTTAGTCAGGGCAGCCTCGTCGATATCCTCTCCAGGCCAGTTGTCCGGAATGTAGTAAACCCCATCTTCAGTGCCAACAGCAGGGGGGAGAATAATGGTCATACGGTATTGGGTGTCGCGCGATCGGTCAAATTCCGACCCAAAGTAGTTGGGCGTGAACTGGAAATTGACATAATTCTCGCGGTCGCTTTGGTCATACGGGAAGAGCACTCCCTCGATCCCGTGGACCCAGGCAGTAACAACACCCTGTGCGCCAGGCGGGATTGCCAGCCCCTTAAGCGCTAATTCAGCGCCGTTGACGTAAGCAGATTTGTTGACCTCGGGCATAGGTTGACCGTCGATGGTGGCTTCGATATTCCCTAGATTGTAATCTGCCGGCGGTAAAGCAAGATCGATAAAATCGAGTGGGCTGACGGATGGGTCATTCTGGAAGACCATGTAATAATACAAAGTCAGACTGCCGTCCTCTTCCAGATAGGCTTCAACCTCATAAGTTGGCAGGGTAAAACGGTAGGTTTGAGCCTGAGTTGGCACGGCTGGCAAGGCTGCCAGCAAAACCAATAGTAGCCCGACCGCAATAAGAAGAACGCGTTTGTCAATTCTGGTCGTTACCATTTGGGCTCCTCAGTCAACTGATATGTGGTCCCACAGTTAGGGCATTGAACTACAGGCGCTCCATTGACAATGCTGATGTCTTCAGGGCTGAGAGGTGCGCCGCATGAAAGACACTTGATTGTGTCCATTTGCATGTTTCCTGGAAGGTCAAGATTGATGTTGTAAGTCGCTTCAGCAGCAGCTTTCGCTTTGCTTGCCAGGCGGACTCCGGCAAAGATCAAGGCGAAACCAATCAGCAATCCGATAATCCCGACAATAAGCCAGGATGGGCTGCCGTTCGGGCTGAACGAACCCAATATGAATAAGAACGACAGGATGATCGCAATCGCTGCCAAAATGTAAGAAATAATACTGCCTGTTTTCATGTTTTTCTCCTTATAGAGGTTCCGTAAATAAGAATAAGCCAAAAAAATAGGGAAAACCTACTATAATATAGCCCTATAAATGATAACATTATCCTCAATTTTGACGGATCTGCTATTATCCTAATTATAACTGAGGTAAACATGAAATGTAACGACGTCCCCGATATTGTTATTGCACGTCTGCCGGTCTATATCCAAACACTCAATCAGCTGTTACGAGAAGGGAAGAGTGTAATATCTTCTACTGAACTTGGAGATCGACTCAGTATGACGCCCTCCCAGATCCGACGGGATCTCTCTTATTTCGGCGGGTTTGGGAAAAAAGGCACTGGTTATGACATTATCTGGCTGATGGAATCGCTGCGCGATATTTTAAATTTAAATCAGATTTGGCGCATGCTCCTGGTTGGGGTGGGGCATGTCGGTCAGGCCTTGCTTAATTATGACGGTTTAAGCAGGAAGGGTTTCGAAATCACTGCCGCGTTTGACGAGTCTCCAAAAATAATTGGTAAGAGGTTCGGTGGTCTTGAAGTGAAAAGCATGGCTCATCTGGAAGACGAAATACAACTCAACCAGGTTAAGATTGCCGCAATCACAGTGCCGGCTGAAAGCGCGCAGGCAGTGTGCGATCGATTGATCAATTGTGGCATTCAGGCGATCCTGAACTATGCACCGGTTTCGCTTGAGGTTCCACCCGGTGTCCAGGTCTCTAAGATAGATCCGGTTTTGAAATTGCAGAAAATGACCTATTATTTGGATTAGCAGGACAATTGGCGTGGACTGCTTGCCAGACCCTTGCTGAGAGGTGAGATATTTCCACTTGAAAGCCACACGTTTTCCGACGAGATTAATCTATCAGCGTGATTGGCTTCTTTGGATAACATCCAAAATTGGGAATGCCCTTGCCAGCCCTTCCACCGTGCAGGTAACCGGGTTTTCAACCACGTACGCAGGGATACCGAGCGCGATGGTCAGGTATTTATCCAGCCCTTTCATCAGAGAAGTTCCACCACACAAAGCCACGCCACGATCAATGATGTCTGAAATCAATTCTGGGGGTGTTTTTTCGAGAACATGTCGAATTGTGCCAACGATTTCTTCAAGGGGGGGCTGCATGGCTTCAACAATCTCGTTGGTGCTGAGAGAGGCGGGCTTTGGCAGGCCTGTCACCTGGTCCTGACCCTGAATCTCCATTGTTTTTTCTTCTTCGGTGGGGATGGCTGCGCCGATGTTTAGTTTCAGCTGCTCGGCTGTGGTCTGCCCGATGATCAAACCATACTTTTTTCGAACATAATTAATGATGGCATCGTCAATTCTCAACCCTGCCGTACGACTGGTTTCGGCGCTGACGATACCAGACATGGAAACAACCGCTGCCTGGGTTGTGCCCGCGCCAAGCGTGATAATCATATTGCCTGTGGGAGTGTTAATCGGCAGGTCGATACCGATGGCGGCTGCCAGCGGCTGATGAACCAGGTTAACCTCACGGGCGCCGGCGCCAAGCCCGGCTTCCTGAACGGCTCTCTTCTCGACGCTGGTAACACCGTAGGGGGTTGAGATGATCAACTGGGGACGAAAGAAAAAGGTCGGTCCGGTTACTTTCCTGATCAGTTCACGCAAGAATATTTCTGTCAACTCATATTCGGCAATGACACCGTTACGGAGCGGTCGCACAACTTCAATCGATTCAGGGACGCGACCCAGCATGCCCAGCGCCGTCGTTCCGTACTCGACAAGTTTCATCTCGTCGACCACAATCGCGACTACGGTAGGTTCCTGGATCAGAATCTGATTTCCCTCCGCGATTTGCGTATTGAACGTACCAAGGTCGATGCCTAATTCTCGTGAGAGTCCCATAGTTATCCTGTCATTGCTTGAGTTAACGAGTCAATTTTACCATCATAAGAACTGCTATTGAGCTTTAGGGGGTTGAGAAAAACTTCAATGCGTAGCGCAATCGCTCTTCCACATCCTGGCTAAAATCTTTGGGAATACTCTGGACCGCAGTCTGGGCTTCAATCACGCTAAAACCGAGCGCAATCAGGGACTCGATGACTTCGTCGTCGCTGCCGGAAACCATGCTTACCGGGTAGTCACCGATATCTGGGAATTTACCCTGCAGGTGAATGACAATCTTTTGAGCGGTCTTCTTGCCCACGCCAGGAACGCGCATAAAATACTCGGGTTTCTCGGCCAGAACAGCGTTGCGGATAATATCCAGCGAAAGATTGGAGAGGATCGCGATCGCCAACTTGGGTCCGATTCCGCCTACGCCCAAAAACAGGTTGAATATGGTCCTCTCTTCCTGAGTGGTGAAACCGTAGAGAGCCAGTGTGTCCTGACGGAAGATCATCTGGATCAGGAGCCGGAGCGGATCCCCGGCCTTTTGCTCGGAAAGCAATTTCTTATCGACAAATACTTGGAAACCGACCCCCTGCACATCTATGGTGAGAGAATCGGAAGAAACATAACCGACGATTCCGTTGAGAGAATTGATCATTGCCTGGCCCTTTTCCTGTGATAGTTGTAGATCTGATAAAGCATTACGCCTGTGGCGACCGAAAGATTCAGTGAGTCACAGTCGCCTTCCATCGGGATGCTGACCATCCGTTGGCAGAGCGATTGATATGGCGCGGACAGGCCTTCGCGCTCGCTGCCCATAAGAAGCAGAATCGGGTCGGGGTAATTGCTGTCAAAATAGTCTTGTGAGGCTTTATCTGAGGTGCCGACCACGCTGATGGCTGGATTGCGCTTTGTAAAGCTTTGCAGTGCTGTCAGATCGCCCTTCAGGACCGGAACAGTGAAGATAGCGCCCATCGAGGCTTTGATCGCCACAGGGTCGTAGGGATCGGTGGAGTTGTCCAGCAATATCAGGCCCAACGCGCCGACAGCATCGCATGTGCGCAGGATTGTGCCAAGATTTCCAGGGTTTTGAATGGCTTCCAGAGCCACCCAGATGCCGTTTTCAGTCCCAGAGATACCGTCCAAAACGGCCCATTTTTGGCGGACCACGGCGGCAATGCCCTGGGGTTTGTCTTTGCGAGCCAAACTATCAAAAACAGCTTTACTCACTTCGACGGTCTCGACCGATGGGTCTTGCCTGACCTTATCTACTAGCTGTCTTCCATAATCACTGATCAGTAGTTCAGCGCAATAAACTAATTTCAGAATCTGCGCATCTGAATCAACCGCCTGACCGACCACCCGCAGCCCTTCAGCGAGAAAAGTGTCCGTGGTAGAACGCGCCTTGGAATCGGCCAGTTTTCTAATCGCCTTGATGCGCGGGTTGCTGGTACTGGTGATCACTGCTCTCCGATCAGGCGCTGCATCTGAAGATAACCCACATGGCATATGGCTACGGCAAGGGCATCGGCGGCATCATCTGGCTTTGGGATATCATCAAGGTGCAGAGTCAATTTAATCATTTCCTGGACTTGCCTTTTGTCGGCATTTCCATAAGAAGTTACGGCCTGCTTGACCACATTAGGTGAATATTCGGCGATTGGAAGAAGATGTTGAGCGAGGCAGAGCGTGATCACGCCTCTGGCTTCGCTGACTGCCATAGCAGTTTTGTGATTTTTTTGGAAGAATAGCTTTTCAACCGCAGAATGCTCCGGTTGGTAGTGCTCAATTAGAGCGGCAAGCTCCCTGTACAAAAAAATCAAACGGCTGGAGGTATTGTCTTCAGCCGTTGCATCGATTACGCCGTGTGCAATCATCACAGGCTCGTTGTGATCATTTAGCGTGACCAGGCCATAACCGGTAATTGCGATTCCCGGGTCAATCCCCAAGACAATCATTATAAATCAAGCGCTTCAACGTGTTCTTCGTCGAACTTTAAGTTTGAGTAAACATTCTGAACGTCGTCGTTGTCTTCAAGTGTGTTAATTACCTTGAGAACGGAAACGGTCTCGTCAAAGTCCAGTGCGACTTCCTGGTTCGGGATCATTCGCAAACCTGCATCTTCAATTTGGAATTTTGCGGCTATGAGATGATCGTGGATGTCCTTGAAGGTGTCCGCTGCGCCTATGATTTCGATGAAGCCTTCTTCTTCGATAACGTCGTCAGCGCCGGCTTCCAGAGCAGCTTCAAAAGCTCTGTCAAAGTTTTTACCATCGGATTTTACCGTATAGACGGCTTTACGATCGAACTGCCACAATACCGACCCCTTGCTTGCCAGATCCCCCCCACCTTTCGTGAGAATATGACGCAGATCGGCAACAGTCCGGTTACGATTTTCAGTGACACACTCGATTATAGCGGCTGTCCCTCGTCCGAGATAACCCTCATAAGTGATCTCTTCCAGATCAGCAGCATCTTTATCGTCTCCAGTACCGCGTTTAATGGCACGGTCGATACTATCTTTAGGCATGTTGCTG
>JBBAES010000049.1:0-10886 GCA_041655815.1 Anaerolineaceae bacterium | reverse complement strand
CTGTTCCCCGATATACCAGACTGGGGATGGTAACACCAATAACCCCCACGATCACACCAACCAGGCCGGCGAGCTTAAAGGTGGAAGATTGTGCGATAAAGTTCATAAAACCCGCTCCTTTTTATACATAATCTTAACTCAAATCAGTGTCCGAATTGCCGTTGGGCCAGTCATATCTTTTCGTATGGCTGGGGGTTGCCTCCAGCCGTCTTGTCTTTCTGTGGGACCGGACCCTTCTCTTCGCATGGCTCGGGCTTGACTGTTTTTCCGTATGGCTGGGGCTTGTCTTTCATATGGCCGGAGCTCATCTTTTCGTATGGCTGGGGCTTGTCTCCAACCGCCTCATCTTTCGTTGGGCTGATGCTGTTCTTTCGTACGGCTGGGGCTTGTCTCCAGCCGCCTCATCTTTCGTTGGGCTGATGCTGTTCTTTGGTACGGCTGGGGCTTGTCTCCAGCCGCCTCATCTTTCGTTGGGCTGATGCTGTTCTATCGTACGGCTGGGGCTTGTCTCCAACCGTCTTGTGTTTCGTAGGACCGGGACTTGCCTGTCTTTCCGTAGGGCTGAGGCTTGTCTCTAGCCGTCTTAATCCGCGGCTTGCCCGCTACCTCAATCCAATCCATCGGGCATTTCGATATAGCCCGACATCGTACGGGCTTTTTCTCCGATGATGAAACCCCTGCGGTCAAAGTCGATCACCCCTTCAACCCGCAACTTACTCAACTCTTTTGACATCGCGGTGCGGTCTACTCCCAGATAATCTGCCAGCTGCTGACGATTAAAAGGGATCTCAAAACTCAGGCTGCCATGCTTGCGGGATTGGGAAGACAGGTAAGAAAGCAACTTTTCTCGTGTTGTTCGTTTAGACATGTGACCGATTTTCTCGTTCAAGAGCAAGTTTTTCTCTGCCAGTTCCCCCACAAGGTTCCTGATCAGTTTATGATGAAAATCACAGGCTTTTTCGCAAGTGGTTAACGCCTTACGCATTCCCAGAAACATAACCCGCGCATCTTCTGTCGCCACGACACTGACGGTGATCGGGGTTGAGTTTGTACTGGCGAAGGTCTCTCCAAAGAGATCACCAGGAGAAAGCTCAGCCATAATAGTTCGATTACCCCAGTAATCTTCATTAAATACGAGTACTTTTCCCAACAACACAACTCCGATAGCATCAATTTTGTCTCCGTATCGGTAGATGTATTCTCCTTTGAAATATTCTCGATTGTGAGCTGACAAACAATCAAGCAGGAACTTGATTTCATCTTCGTTGATCCCATTAAAAAGCCGCGAGCGCTTTAACAATTGAATATCTTCTTTCATCTTGACCTCTATGTGGTTTATAACACAATCTAATGGCATTATATGCAAATTAGCAGGTTTCGTACCGCTAATGTCACCGTAATAAATTTTTGAGGATTAATACAACAATAGTCAGGGTTTGCAGCCTGCTGGTCGAGCGTTATGCTCTGGTACAATTGTTAAAGGGTTTATATCGGAGAGACCCAAAATAGATCGCGGTTAAAATTCTCTCTAAATATAAACCGCAAAGCATTCAAACCATTAGTCTTGTAATGCCTGTTGAGGGCAGTTGATTTAATTGCTCACACAATCACAACCGAATCGAAAGGATTAAACACAAAATGGAAAAAACCAGACCTTATGTATCATGGGAATTGATGAATTCATTTCTCATAGACGCCTTTGTTGGCTACGGCGTACCTAAAGAGGATGCCGTAATTTGCGCTGACGTATTGCTGGAAAGTGACCGAAGAGGCATCGAAAGCCATGGTGTCAATCGCTTCAAACCAATTTACATCGACCGCATCGTAGCGGGAATCCAGGAACCTCTCACCGAAATCGAGATCCTCAAAGAATCCCCCACCACTGCAGTGCTTGACGCTAACGATGGCATGGGCATGGTGGCAAGCCACAGGGCTATGGAATTAGCCATAGAAAAAGCTAAAGAATTTGGCATGTCAATGGTGGTAGTACGCAATTCTACACATTATGGCATCGCAGGCTATTGGGCAACCATGGCAACCAACGCCGGCATGATCGGCATTACCGGCACAAACGCCCGACCCTCGATTGCACCCACTTTTGGCGTGCAAAACATGCTCGGCACCAATCCGCTGACCGTCGGCTTCCCAACCGATGAAGAATTCCCCTTCATGCTGGACTGCGCGACCTCAATTGTGCAGCGAGGAAAAATTGAATACTATGCCAGGATTGGTAAAGACACACCTGCAGGCATGGTGATCGGCTCGGACGGAAAGCCTAAGACCGACAGCGAACAAATCCTCATTGATCTTCAAACAGGTGAGGCAGCCCTGGCACCGCTTGGTGGCATCGGTGAAGAACTGGCCGGTTATAAAGGCTACGGCTATGCCACGGTCGTCGAGGTACTCTCTGCTGCGCTTCAGGCCGGAAACTTCCTGCATGCGCTCAGTGGCATTGGTGAACATGGCGAAAAAGTTCGTTTCCACCTCGGTCACTTCTTCATCGTCATCAACCCTGAAGCATTTATGGGTCTCGAGACCTTCAAGAAAACTACCGGTGACATCCTAAGGCAGCTGCGTGCATCGACCAAGGCACCTGGGGAAGATCGCATCTACACCGCGGGTGAGAAGGAATATCTCGTCTGGCTGGATCGCAAGGACAAAGGCGTTCCCGTCGGTGAGGCGGTACAGAAAGAAATTTTAGCTGTGCGTGACGCGTTGGGACTCGATTACAAGTTCCCCTTTGAGGAATAACCGTGAACTACGCTGAAGAGTCTCTGAAGAAACATAAAGAATGGCGCGGAAAGATTGAAGTTATCGCAACCGTGCCAGTCAAAAACAGTCAAGATCTTTCTTTGGCCTACACCCCTGGTGTTGCGCAACCTTGCCTTGAAATTCAGAAGGATGTCAATTTAAGCTACGAACTTACCCGGCGCTGGAATATGTGCGCCGTCATCACCGATGGGACCGCAGTTTTAGGTTTAGGAGATATTGGCCCTGAGGCTGGTATGCCAGTCATGGAAGGCAAATGTGTCCTCTTTAAAACTTTTGGAGGTGTAGACGCCTTCCCGCTTTGCATTAAGAGCAAAGATGTTGACGAAATTGTGGATACCGTCTACCTCATCAGTGGCTCCTTCGGTGGCATTAACCTGGAGGATATTGCATCTCCGCGTTGCTTTGAAATTGAGGAGAAACTCAAGCAAAAATGTGATATCCCCATTTTCCACGATGACCAGCATGGCACTGCCATAATTACCCTGGCAGGGCTTACCAACGCCCTAAAGGTAGTTGGTAAGAAAAAAGAAGATGTCAAAATCGTTTTCTCAGGAGCCGGTGCCGCTGGAACGGCAATTGCAAAATTGCTGCTGGCCGATGGTTTCAAGAATATTACCCTTAGTGACATATATGGTCCTGTCTATTCTGGTCGTGTTGAAGGGATGGACCCTTACAAAGAAGAACTGGCTGCGCAGACCAACCTGAGCAAACAAACCGGCACGCTTGCAGATTTATTGGTCGGGGCGGATGTTTTTATCGGTGTTTCAGCTCCTGGGCTGGTCACAACCGAAATGGTAAAGACCATGAATAAGGATGCGATTGTATTTGCTTGTGCCAATCCCACCCCCGAAATTTTCCCGGATGACGCCAAAGCTGGTGGAGCCCGGGTGATTTCAACCGGTAGGAGTGACTACCCCAATCAGATCAACAACGTGTTGGCATTCCCCGGCATTTTCCGCGGGGCCTTTGATGTTCGTGCAAGTGACATCAATGATGCTATGAAGATTGCGGCTGCCAGAGCCCTGGCAGGACTGATTTCAGAGGATGAGTTGAACGAGAATTACATCATCCCCGCCGCTTTCGACCCCCGCGTCGGACCAACAGTTGCAGAAGCAGTCGCCAAGGCTGCTCGTGAAACGGGTGTCGCCAGGATTTAGTTTATCGTTTGAAGTATATAGACCGGGTTCAATACTCTACCAAGTTACAAGCGGGATGAGTTGAACCCGGATTTTTTTATGTGGGTCATACCGCCATAACTCCCAATCTTTATGTAATTTAAATTGCCGCTCTCACTGGTAAAATTATTATTATGAAAACTTCCCGCATGCCCATCCTGACCGTAGAAGAAATGAGAGCTCTTGAATCTCGCGCCAATCGATCAGGCATGAGCTATGAAGCCATGATGGAGAATGCCGGGAAAGGTGTTGCTCGAATAATTCTTGAGCAGTATTCCGGATTTGTCAATAATTCCTGCCTGGGGCTGATCGGACCGGGCAATAACGGTGGGGACTGCCTGATTGCCCTTGAGCAACTGGCCAAAGCGGGTTGGAGCGTAACTGCCATCCTCTCACACCCCCGCTCGCAATGCCCTTTATTAGAACGCTTCATAATATCTGGTGGTTCGCTCCATGTAGCGCCGATTGAAGAAAACGTGGTAACCGAAATCGTTTCCTCCGCAGGCCTGATCCTGGATGCGTTACTGGGCACTGGGATCCGGCTGCCGCTTTCACCTGAGTTTTCAGAACTGCTTGAGGCGGTCAAAGCCACCCCACAACTCCCTCCTGTCATCGCCTTAGATTGCCCCTCTGGGGTCGATTGTGACAGCGGAAGGGCTGCTGAAGAAACCCTCCAGGCCGACCTAACCATCTGCATTGAAGCCTGCAAGCAGGGTTTGCTGCAATTCCCGGCTAGCGTGTGCACTGGAAAGCTGGATCTCGTCCAACTTGATCTGCCCCCGTCGGCGTATCTGGCTGACCACCCACAAAAAGAACTGATCACACCACAATTAGCCTTATCGCTGCTGCCAGAAAGACCCAACAATTCGCACAAGGGCACCTTTGGCAGAGCGCTGGTAATTGCCGGCTCACGGCAGTTCACTGGCGCAGCAAGCCTGTCTCTTCAGTCGGCCCTGCGCAGTGGCGTTGGTCTGGTCTTTGCCGCTATCCCGGAATCCATTTATGTTCCACTGGCGGCCAGTATCCCTGAAGCGATCTGGTTCCCTCTGCCTGAAAAAGAAGGCGCCTTTTCAGCAGATGCTGGTTTTCACATTCCGACAATACTTGCAGATAAAGATGCTATTTTGGTCGGCCCTGGCTTAAGTCAGACGCAGGGAACGCAAACTTTTCTGCTTAGCTTACTGCAACACTTGCGCGCTCAAGACCTGGAGCTGCCAATGGTGGTCGATGCCGACGCGCTCAATCTCCTCAGCCAGCAGCCGGATTGGCCCAGTCTGTTGCCAAAAAGAGCCGTCCTGACCCCGCATGAGATGGAATTTTCTCGTCTTACTGGACTGTCCCTGAGCGAAATCAGCGCCAACCGGTTCTCATTAGCCCTTTCCTACGCGCAAAAATGGCAACAGACGCTGATCCTGAAGGGTGCCAACACGTTGGTTGTCTCACCCGAAGGGGATTGCCGTGTTCTCCACTTCGCTAACTCGGTCCTGGCCCATGGCGGCACAGGCGACCTCCTGGCCGGTCTCATCGTCGGGCTGCTTGCGCAAAAGCTTGCCCCCTTCGATGCTGCTACGCTGGCAGTTTGGCTGCACGCCCGTGCGGCAGAACTGGCTCTTGATGCGATCGGCCATCCCGCCGCTACACTGCCTTCCGACATCATCCGACAGCTTGGTAAGGCAATCGGCAGCTTCTGATTTCACTCCTCCTAACCGACGCATTCTACCGACTTATAAATGCGAAAGGCAAACCAACTTCCAGCACCACAAAAAAAACTCTCCCGCGAGTGCGGGAGGGTTACCTTTTCTTGAAACTGTCTTACCAATCCAACAATCTTTTTTCGCCTTCCAGCGCGCGGATGCCGGTCACATTCTGTGAAACTTCGATGACTCCCTTGTAGACACCGTCTTCGTCGCGCAGGGCAAAGTAGCGGATGTGGACAAAGGCGCCATGCATCTGGATCCAAAACTCAGCCTCATCGCGCGTGCCGGCTTTAAATTCCTCAAGGATTTTTTGGACTACATGCAGACTTTGTGGTGGATGGCAATTTCGCACATCGCGCCCGATGATTGCCGCTGTGCGGGTGAAGACGCGTTCCTTGCCCTGCGTGAAATAACGAACCTGATCGTTTTCATCCACGAAGGTAACGTCCACCGGCAGGTTGGTCAGCAGTAAATCGATTTGTTCAGCAGTCAGCGCGCCTGTCCTGAGGGGGATGCTGCTGGTATCAGCGGCGCTATAGAAATGATTGTTTTCCTGGGCAGGCGGTTTGCTTACTTTCCCTGCGATTTCGTCAGCCATTTGCTGCCAGTCTTCTGCGGTAAAGAAACTCAGCGTTTCAGGAATCAACACTTTCTCTTCCTTATAAACCATGTCGCTGACTTTGCGGGCCACCCCATTAAACCGGCTTTCGACGGTCACGCCAAGTGGTTTTTCTTGTTCTAACAAAGCCCGAAATTGCTTTAGCTCTTCCCGGATATCATTGTCCACGCCCCACATCACCTGCATTTGACCTCCAAACCCATATTTTTCCAGGACAGGGAAGATCATATTTTCTTTTTTGTCGTAGTGGCAAATCACCAAATCAAGATTTTTAGCATTATCCCGCAGTTTCTCAATGATATCGTGATCTCCTCCGGCATATTGCAAAACAAAACCTTCCAGCGACTCAAGAGTGCGCTCGATCAGTTCGTTTTCAGCGCGGAAATCAAAAAGAGGATGCCCGGGTTTGCTTTCGGGCTCCGGTTCTGTTTCCAACCCGGCCTGGAAGACCGCCACGTGTAAATCGCATAGTTTTTGTACTTCTGATACCGGCAATCCTTCGGCAATCACTTCACGTTCGGCTGCGGCGATGTCTTGCGCGCTGGCGCCTGCGATGACAGGCCCATATTGAGCCTGCAACTCTTCAACCGTCTTGCCTTCATGCAACATACGGATGATCTTCTTAATAGCTTCTTTACGTTTGCTGGCGTTGTCTAAAAATTCACTCATAGTTCTCCTTGTGTAGTCATCCCGGATCACTCCAGGAATAGTTAATTGATTATCATCCATAAGTCTACTATAACTAAATGGACGGTTTTGAGTCTTATATCATCTTCCCGAATGCCAACTTCCAGAAAAGATTACCAGAGGTAAATGAAAGTATTTACTGTTAGATAAACTATGCTGACGAGTTGGCCGGCAACCTGCTGCCTGAGGCTTCGTGCGAGTAGGATTGCGTCTGCCGCCACTCCACCAACGGCGGATTATAAAGAAAGAGCTAATTGAACAGGGAAATCGCTTCGCAACATAGGCTCGTGACAATGGTCTCCAACCGAATAAACGGCTCTGCAAGCGATGGGTTTGTTGTTCAAGTGCAGAACAACTTACTGATGCCAAACGGATTTCGGCAGAGCCTATGTAAATTTTTGAGCGGACCCTGGTTTCTGCAGGAGGTGAAATTAGTACCAACAGGCTCGGCAATAGCCCGAAAGTAAACTTAAAATTGTCCAATTAGCACAATAAAGCATTTTGAGGTTGTAGAATGTAGAGTATGAGCTCAACCGAACACACCGACTCGAAACAACCTTTGCTTTCACCTTTGCTGCGCTTATTCCTGGTGACAATGATCCTTGCCAACATCGCCGGGGCAATGTATGGTGGTTTTCTCCCGCTCTACCTGAAATCACTTGGAGCAGACGTTGCCCAAATCGGGCTCTTTTTCACAATCTCTCAAATCATACCGCTGGTCTTGCAAATTCTCGGAGGGTGGCTCTCTGACAGTCTCGGACGGCTAAAAAGCATTGCCGCGGGCAGCGTTTCAGGTGTGTTCTCTTATATCGCTCTTATCCTTGCACCAACCTGGGGCTGGGTCTTCATGGGAGAAGGTTTGAACGCGATCACACGCTCACTGGTTGGACCTAGTTTTGGGGCCTTTATCGCCGAGGAGTCTCAGGAAGAAAATCGGGCAAGAGTCTATGGGCTGGTAGACACCTTTTACACCATCGTCGCTATCGTTGGACCTCCATTTGGGGGCTTCTTAATCGATCGGTATGGATTCAGAGTAATGCTGGTCGTAGCCGCTTCACTTTATACAGTCGCCACGGTCTTAAGGGTCCGGATGGCGAGTAAAGCCCATCATCCCGGTCATGAAGAAGGCAAAAAACCACAGCTTCACCTCAGGGCATTAAAGGTCAACCTGGGTGCAATTTTTGGTCTTGTAGTTGCAGGTGGCGTGATGACCTGGATCGTGATCACAGACGGAATCCGTGATATCGCCTTCTCTCTCTCAGGCAGCTTGATACCGGTATATCTTGAAGGTATAGCCAACATGAATGCACAGCAGATTGGCTGGCTAAGCTCGATTCTTGGAATTGCAATGATGATTACATCATTTCCTGCCGGACATTTGGCAGACAGACGAGGTGAACGCCTGGCTATTGCGCTTGGTTTTGGGCTTCAATCAATTGCCTTGTTTATCTTTATTAATGCCGAAACTTTTCTGGTCTACGCGCTCAGTTATTTCATCATTGGAGTCGGTTTTAGCTTGATGAGCCCGGCCTACCAATCCCTGCTCAGCAAGGTTTTACCACAAAGGCTGCGTGGAACTGGTTTTGGTCTGGTCCATTCCGGACTGGGGCTCTTCTCTCTCCCAGCCCCTGCTATTGGCGCCAAACTTTATGCAAGCGTCTCACCTGAAACCCCTTTTTGGATAACAGCCTGGGCATCACTTCTGGCAATTGTTCCGGTAGTTTTCAAATTTAAATTGACCGACAAAGACCTCCAGCAAATCGAAAAAGCAGAGGCTAAGTTGATCCAGGCGGAAGAAGAAAATGAGCCAGGATAGTTTGTCCTGGCTCTAAGTTCCACGTTGGGAGAAATCTTATCCCTTGGTGAAGGTGAAGGTCTGACCCCGCGCCTTGAACTTACCGTTCGCTGAAACAATCTTTTCCAGGTACTGCTCCGACACATCCACTGTGGTGCGGCGATTTTGGATATAAATGCGCCCCAAAGCCGTGCCAGGTATGCCAGCGGTACTGGCAACTGAGGCCACCACATCCGACGGGCGCAGACCATCCACTTTGCCAAGCCCCATTTCAAGGCGGATCATACCTTCTTCATCGCTCTGCTTACCACGGACGCTGGCTCGTGGTTTGTTGCGCGCGGCATAGTCACGTTGTTTGCGCCCGCGCGGACGGTCTTGTTCTGCACGCGAGCGGCGCTCTGGGCGCACAGCCTTCTCTGGCAGTGGGCTGATCTCGGGGATCGGACGCTGCTTCTCTTCAGCTCGGGCGACCTTTAGCGCCGCCGCTGCCAGGTCGACAGGGTCAACACCAATGGCAAGCATGGTTTCAACCAGGGCGCGTTCTTCCTTGGCGCGACCGCGCTTGAGCCAGGTCTCGATCTTTTCGAGCAGGCTGTCCATTCGCTTGCCCTGGATGTCTTCAATTGTAGGGATAGTTCCCGTTAACATTTCCTGATGAGTAAACTGCTCAATCTGACGCACTTTACGGGCTTCTGAAGGTCTGGCAAAAGCGATAGCAATGCCGGTTCTTCCAGCGCGACCCGTGCGACCGATGCGGTGAACAAAGGTTTCAGCTTCTTCAGGCAAATCATAATTAAAGACATGCGTGATTCCTTCAACATCCAGACCCCGCGCAGCCACATCTGTGGCGACCAAAACCTTCACCTGAC
This sequence comes from Anaerolineaceae bacterium, assembly GCA_041655815.1. GTDB lineage: Bacteria > Chloroflexota > Anaerolineae > Anaerolineales > Anaerolineaceae > Mesolinea. Next base: position 1,272 of record JBBAES010000049.1, on the reverse strand, counting down.
CTGCTCTGAAGCGTGCCATGGTATGTTCACGTGCATCCTGGCTGAGATCACCGGAAAGTGCTTCAGAAGGGTAACCCCTCAGGTTCAGCTCGGTGACCAACTCGCCGGTTCGCACTCGCGTACGAGTAAAGATCAAGGCGGAAGTGATATCTTCCATCTCAAACAAACGGGTCAGAACGGCCAGTTTGTCATGTTCGTTCACATAATAGACGCGCTGTTCAGTTGCAGCGACAGTCACCTGTTCCGATTCGATAGAAACAGTCTCCGGGTCGTGCATGTATTTTTTTGCCAATTTGCGAATCCGGGGTGGAAGCGTCGCCGAAAAGAGCGTTGTCTGACGTTCATCGGGTGTGCCAGACAGGATAGCTTCGATATCCTCCACAAAGCCCATAGACAGCATCTCGTCGGCTTCATCCAATACAACAGTGCGTACCTCTGTCAGGTCCAACCGGCCGCGCTTAATCAAATCCAGAATACGTCCGGGCGTACCGACAACAACCTGCACACCGCGGCGGAGCTGATTCAATTGTCCGGTATAGGATGTGCCGCCATAAACTGTTAAGACGCGTACATCCATGAACTGACCCAATGTTTGGATCATTTCGGTCACCTGCAAAGCCAGTTCGCGGGTGGGGGCAACCACCAAGGCCTGAGGCAGGTGTTGCTCAGGATCGATGCGGTCGAGGATGGGAAGAGCGAAGGCTGCCGTTTTGCCGGTGCCTGTTTGAGCCTGACCGGTAACATCGCGGCCGCTTTGCATCAGCGGGATAATCCCGGCCTGGATAGGGGTGGGCTGGGTATAACCCAGTGAATTGATAGCCTGCACCAGTTCAGGGCGCAAATTAAAGTCTTCAAATTTTACTGTCATCAAAACTCCAGTTTCTAAGTAATCGACGAGCAAAAATAAGGGCAAAAGTCTGCCATAAGCATGTCGATAAAAATGTTTTTTACTTAGGGGGATGCCTTGATTATTCCGTATTTTTCACAAACAGAGCTCTGCCTCGCGGCGCGGCTCTTCCACAAAAAGCCCAGGTCAGACCAATTAGAGAACGTCCAAAACGTACACCCAAAATAAAAGTTCTCTCTTGAGAACTGCAGAAGTATAACACTGAATGATATGTCCGGTATGCGCAAGATTGGACGCATGTTAGAGCAAAGTGATAATGTCCTAAAAGAGCAAAATAGAAATGTCCTAAATTAATATTAGAGATTATGACATGGACAATAAATATGAGTGCTAAAGAACTAGAAAGAAAGAGCCAGATAGAAAGA
>JBBAES010000048.1:0-11076 GCA_041655815.1 Anaerolineaceae bacterium | reverse complement strand
CTCAGTCTTTGTTTCACAACAAAGCAGAGCAACCTGTTCTGATAAATCGTTTAAATCTTGATCTCGATATCGACACCGGCAGGAAGACTCAAGCGCATAAGCATATCAATGGTCTTGGAATCGGGTTCCAACACATCGATCAAGCGGTTATGGGTCCGGATCTCAAAATGCTCATGGGAGTCCTTGTCAATAAAGGTAGATCGGCGGACGGTGTATTTTTCGATTTTGGTCGGCAACGGCACCGGGCCCACTACTTGGGCGCCAGAGCGCTCAGCAGTTTCGACAATACGCTTGGCCGATTGGTCCAAAACTCGATGATCGTAAGCCTTCAAACGAATTCTAATTTTTTGTTTTGCCATAATTTTCCTGTTTCTGTTTTCCTTATTTCATCCGGAAATTTCCGGTGATGATCAACTTTCAAAACCTAGGCGCTTATCCGGCCCAGAATTTTCTTCATGTAAGCGTCTGAAACGCGGTCGTAGTACTTGAATTCCATTGTGAATACGCCTCTGCCTTGGGTCGCGGAGCGCAGTTCTGTCGCGTATCCAAACATTTCTGATAGGGGTACCTGGGCATGAATTGCTTTCGCATTGCCAAAGCGGTCTTCCATGCCAACCACACTGCCAACCCGAGAGTTGATCTGACCGATGACGTCACCGGTATACTCTTCAGGCACGGTTACCTCAACCTGCATGATCGGTTCCAGGATCACGGGGTCAGCTTTTACTGCGGCTTCCCGCACACCAAAAATGGTCGCCATGCGGAAGGCCATTTCGCTTGAGTCTACCTCGTGGTAGCTGCCGTCCGTTAAAGTGAACTTCACGTCAGTCAGGCTGAAACCCGCCAGCGGGCCGCTCTCACAGGCTTCGTAGAAGCCTTTTTCAATGGAGGAAATGTATTCCTTGGGGATCGCTCCACCACGGATCTTATCTTCAAAGTGAATGCCCTGTCCGCTGTCGAGTGGTTCAAGGTTGAAAATCACATGTCCATACTGACCGTGGCCACCGGTTTGTTTGATATAGCGGTATCCATAGTTCATTATTGGCTTGGTGATGGCTTCGCGATATGCCACTCGTGGTTTGCCGACGTTGGCTTTCACCTTGAATTCACGCAGTAAACGTGTGACCAATACGTCCAAATGAAGTTCGCCCATACCTGAGATCACGGTCTGACCGGTAACCTCATCCTGGCGAATACGGAAGGTTGGATCTTCTTCTGCCAATTTGACCAGAGATTCTGACATGCGGTCTTGGTCGGCTTTGGTTTTTGGCTCAATCGCAATCGAAATAACCGGGTCGGGAAAACTGATTGTCTCCAGGTAAACTGGGTTGGTCGGATCAGAGAGCGTATCGCCAGTAAAACTGAACTTTAAACCCAGAATCGCACCAATATCGCCGGCGCCTAATTCTTCAATATCTTCGCGGCGGTCAGCATACATTCTGAGCAGGCGACCAACACGCTCTTTTTTATCTTTAGAAGTGTTCTGAACTGTGGCGTTTTGTTTGACGGTGCCAGAGTAAACACGAATATATGCCAAACGTCCCATGTAAGGATCAGAAACGATCTTGAATACCAGCGCGGACAGCGGCTCGCTGTCATTGGCGTAGCGCAAAACCTCGCTCTCATCTCGCACCAGTATAGCCTTGACCGGGGGAATATCCAGCGGAGAAGGCAGGTAATCGATCACGGCGTCCAAGACCAGCTGTACACCCTTGTTCTTGAGGCTGCTGCCGCAAAATACCGGGGTGGCCCGGTTATCGATAACAGCGGTGCGCAATGCCTTTTTCAACTCACCCAGGCTGATCTCTTCGCCTTCCAGGAACTTATTGGTAAGTTCTTCGTCTAGTTCAGCGATGCGTTCAACCAAAACTGCACGTAATCCGGCCGCTTCTTCCTTGTATTCTTCTGGAATTTCGCTAACTTCCTGACTTGTGCCAGATTCATCGTGATAGTAAACTGCGTTCTGTTCCAGCAGATTAATCACGCCAATAAAGCCACTTTCAGTTCCGATCGGAATCTGCATTTGGAGCGCGTTGGCGCCCAGGCGATTCTTGATGCTCTCGATAGTCCGCTCATAAGAGGCGCTAATGCGGTCGAGCTTGTTCGCAAAACATATCCGCGGGACTTCATACTTATCTGCCTGCCGCCAAACAGTTTCACTCTGGGATTCAACACCCTGGACAGAATCAAAAACAACTACTCCGCCGTCCAGCACCCGCAAGGAGCGCTGTACCTCAGCAGTAAAGTCAATATGACCAGGGGTGTCAATGATATTAATGCGATGGTCTTTCCATTCTGCGGTTACCGCAGCGGAAACGATTGTGATCCCACGTTCTCGTTCTTCAGGCATCCAGTCAGTGACTGTGGTGCCATCATCGACATTGCCGAGACGGTAAGTTTTACCGGTATAAAACAAAATCCGCTCGGTAGTGGTAGTTTTACCAGCATCGATATGGGCGATAATGCCAATATTTCGATAGCGCTCGAGCGGAATGTTTGTCATGTTATAAACCGAATTATTAAGGTACCAGAATTAGGAACGAAAGTGAGAGAAAGCGCGGTTGGCTTCAGCCATCTTGTGCGTTTCTTCACGTCGACGAATTGAAGCACCCTGGTTCTCAGCAGCATCCATTAATTCAGCAGCCAGCTTTTCGGAGTATGACTTGCCCGATCTCGCGCGTGAAGCGGTGATGATCCAGCGCATGGCCAGGGTGGCCCGGCGTTCTGGAGCTACTTCAATCGGCACCTGGTAAGTCGCGCCGCCAACACGGCGTGGGCGTACTTCCATCATAGGGCTGACATTCCTCAATGCGGTTTCAAAAACTTCGATACCTTCTTTGCCGGTCTTTTCGCTGATCATTTCGATCGCGTTGTAGACATGACGGGTAACGGTGCTTTTCTTGCCGTTGAGCATGATGCGGTTGATCATCATCTGCAGATGAACGTTGTTATAACGAACGTCTGGAGGGGTGATTCGCTTTTCTGGTGTTGATCTTCTTGCCATTATTACTCCTCAATTTTAGTTGGCCTGGCGCTTTCTGCGCTTGTCGGGCCAGCTTTCTTCCAAATTATTTTTCAGCGCGTTTGGTGCCGTATTTGGAACGAGCGCGTTTGCGATCAGCAACACCGGTGCTGTCCAACGTCCCACGAACGATGTGATAGCGCACACCAGGCAGGTCTTTAACTCTGCCGCCGCGGACCAAAACAACACTATGTTCCTGCAGTTGGTGCCCTTCACCAGGAATATACGCGGTGACTTCGATACCATTTGAAAGACGCACACGGGCGATTTTTCGCAGGGCAGAATTCGGTTTTTTGGGGGTCATCGTACGCACGATGGTACACACGCCGCGCTTTTGGGGTGCGCCCTTGGGCTGGCGGGTTCGGCGTTGTTTTTCCGAATTCAACGTATATTGCAAGGCAGGTGAACTGCTTTTTTGACTTTTTGACTTGCGACCTTTTCTAACCAGTTGGTTTATTGTTGGCACGTTTTTGCCTCCGTACTACCTATCTATTAATATTTCAATTATTCAATAATCAAGGCCATCAAAATTTCGGATGGCCTCAGTTGCCAATTACTTTGACAGGCACAGGAAATTTTCCTTGCCCGTCAAGGATGAGGAGTTATTCTATCACGCCTTTTGTTAAAACGTCAAGCGCAACTTTACGACCTGGTCGCGCGGTATGGACTAATTTACTCCCGTCAGTTTCTTGAAGATATCTGCGCCCTGGTCTAACAAACCAGTAGGAACGCGCTGTCGTTGTCCGCGATCTTCATCTTTGCCAAATTTGACCACTTCGTCGTCATCCATGATTGCCTCTACGGCCAGGCTCAGGGACTGAAGTTCCTTCACCAATACACGGAAGGCAGCCGGGATGCCGGGAGCTTCGATCGGCTTATTTTGGACGATAGATTCATAGGTGGCTGTTCTGCCGGCGACATCATCAGATTTCACCGTCAACATCTCTTGCAGTGTGTAAGCAGCACCGTAGGCTTCCAATGCCCAAACTTCCATTTCACCGAAGCGCTGACCGCCAAATTGAGCCTTACCACCCAGGGGTTGCTGAGTAACCAGGCTGTAGGGTCCGGTCGAACGCGCGTGAACCTTGTCTTCAACCAAATGGTGCAGCTTGAGCATGCTCATGACACCGATAGTTACGGGTTGGTCATAAAAAATGCCAGTACGACCATCTCGCACCAGTTGTTTCCCAAGGGTTGGAATAGGTCGCCCAGTTTCCATCATAATTTCCCTGGCTCTGGCTTCCATTTCTGGCCGCCCGAGCGCGGGGTCGATTTCCTCGCCATGTTTCTTGGCCCACAGCACCAGACAAGCCTTGACAGCGTTGTCATCCTGCTGGTTGCGGTCAGATACAGCAATATGGTCCTCAGGGAAGGACGTAATGGTAGCGGGGTCATAGCCTTCACTCTCCAGCCACAGATTAAGCGCGACCCGGCGCGCCAGGTTTTTGTTTTCCTTGATTCCTAACAGGTCCACGTCTTTGCCGGCTAATTGTTCTTCTAAATAAAGCAGGCGAACCTCGTCATCATCCTGAATCATTTCAGGGTCGTGTTCCAGCTGCTTCAGCCATTCCCAGCCTTTTTCAGCAGTGACTTCCCAGGCCTCGTCCATCATCCAGGCACGCACCAACTCGCCTTCGATTTCTGATTCAGACGCCCCATCAAAAACAGGGGTTATCGCACGGAAACCAAGACTGCGAGCTGCCCATCCAAGTTCAGCCTCGAGTACCTGGCCGATATTCATACGACCGGGAATACCCAATGGGTTGAGAATGATGTCAATGGGTGTGCCGTCTTCCAGGAAAGGCATGTCTTCAACCGGAAGTACCATCGAGACACAACCTTTGTTTCCATGCCGCCCGGCCATTTTGTCACCAGCGGTGATCTTGCGTCGCTGTGCCACAGACACCCGTACCATTTTGTCGACGCCGGCATTGAGATCACTGCTTTCTTCACGCGTGAAGACTTTAACATCCACAACAATACCGCGTTCCCCGTGAGGCACACGCAGCGAAGTGTCTTTTACGTCGCGGGATTTCTCACCAAAGATGGCGCGCAGCAAGCGTTCCTCAGGGGTCAGTTCTTTCTCACCCTTCGGGGTAATCTTGCCAACCAGGATCTCGTTCGGGCCAACTTCAGCGCCAACCCGAATGATGCCAGACTCGTCCAAATCACGAATAGTGTCTTCACCAACGTTGGGAATTTCGCGAGTGATCTCTTCAGGTCCCAGTTTGGTATCGCGTGCTTCCACTTCATATTTTTCGATATGTATGCTGGTGTAACGGTCGTCCTCAACCAGGCGCTCTGAAATCACAATCGCGTCTTCAAAGTTGAAGCCTTCCCAGGGCAAGAATGCGATCAGTACGTTCTGACCAAGGGCCAGCTTACCGTCCTGAGTCGAGGATGAATCAACAATCACATCGCCTTTGTGTACCAATTGACCTTTGACAACGGAGGGTCGCTGATCGATACAAGTGCTCTGGTTGGAGCGCTGATATTTGCGCAGTTTGTGGATTTTCAGATTCCCATCCGATTCTTTCAATACGAGGGTATCGCCAGTTACAGAAATGACCTCTGCGTCTTTTTCAGCGATAACGACCTGTCCTGAATCTGCGACAGCAACCTCTTCCACACCGGTCGAAACAGTCGGCACCTCAGGGCGCAACAGCGGCACAGCTTGCGTCTGCATGTTAGAACCCATCAAGGCACGGCTTGCATCGTCATGCTCAAGGAAGGGGATCAAACCTGCAGAAATGCCTACAACCTGATTGGGTGCAACATCGATATAGTCAATGTATTCGTAGTCATAGATGGCAAACTGGTTGTGTTCGCGGCAGCTATTGCGGCGCAGAAATTCGTTATATTCATTTACAGGCGCGTTTGCCTGGGCAATAACGTACTTGTCCTCTCTGTCCGCGCTCATATATTCGTATATATCGCTAACAAATGGGCGCACCAGGACGTCTTCTATGCCGAAGGATTTGATCTTCTTCGCCATCGCAGGCGTAACTCGAGTTTCAGTTTCGTAAATAACTTCACCGTTTTTCGCGTCAACGATATTCTGGCGCAACAAGTGGTTGACCAGGTTGGGGTCGTCACCCTTCATCGAACGAATCACCTTGCGGTAAGGTGTCTCGATAAAGCCAAACTCATTAACTTTGGCATAGGTTGCCAGTCGGCCAATCAGACCGATGTTCGGTCCTTCTGGCGTCTCAATCGGGCAGATGCGGCCGTAATGAGAGAAGTGAACGTCACGAACATCAAAGCCGGCGCGTTCACGGCGCAAACCACCTGGGCCAAGGGCCGAGACGGTGCGTTTGTGACGCAATTCGGAAAGTGGATTTGTCTCTTCCATAAATTGAGAGAGCTGGCTGGAACCGAAGAACTCACGTAAGGATGCCACCAACGGGCGTATATTGACCAGGCTGACCGGAGAAAGACTCGTGCCCTGGTCACGAATGGACATGCGCTCTTTGATCACGCGTTCCATGCGGCGTAACCCTACGCGCAACTTGTTTTGGATCAATTCCCCAACAGTCTTGACGCGACGATTACCCAGGTGATCGATATCATCAGGGGGTATTTTGCCGTTGTTGATCTGGATCATATGCCGGATCAGGCTCACTATGTCGTGAGCGGTGATCGTGCGTCGGCTCATAGGTACCACGTTTTCCAGATCGAGTTTCTGATTTAATTTATAACGCCCAACGTTTTCAAGGTCATAGTGACGGGAGTCAAAAATCTGTTCCTTGACATACGTCTTGGCATTCCCCAACTGAGGAGGTTCGCCCGGGCGTAAACGCTTGTAAAATTCAATCAAAGCTGCTTCACTGATCGAGTTAACCGTCAGATCGTACTCAGGCTCTTGGTCAAAAGACGACTGGGTATAGAGATGTTCCGGGTTGTCGTCAACATCTTCAAAGAGAGCCATGATTTCTTCATCACTGCCCGTATCTAAGGGAGAGATATCAATTTCATCTTTCAACGCAGCCAACGCACGCAGGAAGACCGTGATCGGCACAGTGCGTTTGCGGTTGAATTTCAAAATAATAAAATCGTTCTTACGGGTCTCAAACTCCATCCAGGCACCGCGATCGGGAATCAGCTTGGCAGTGGACATCATCCTACCGCTGGCGCGATCCAAATCGGCTTCGAAATACACACCTGGAGAGCGGATAAGCTGGGAAACCACCACACGTTCGGTACCATTAATAATGAAGGTACCCTTAGGGGTCATCTCGGGGAAGTCACCCAGGAAAAGGTCGTGCTTAATTTTGTCACTGCTTTCGGCACCATCCAGGAGGACGGAAACGTAGAGCGGACTCGCATAGGTAAGATCACGTTCGAGGCATTCCTCGATCGTGTTCTTGGGTTCCTCAAACCAGTACTCAAGCCCAAATTCTTTGCCAATCTCGGTATCACTGGGGAAGTGAAGCCGCAGATCGCCACCGTAAGAAACAATGGGAGAAATTTCGTTAAATAAACTACCCAAACCCTCGGACTTAAGGCGTTTGAAGGAATCAATTTGAACTTCTATGAGATCAGGTAACGCGAGCCCAACAGGAATACGTGCATAATTCTTGGGTGTCATCAGTTCTGTCATTAACATCTCCTAACGTGTAAAAGCGTGGTGCAGGCTGCAATCCACGCGTTTAATAACATTTAAGCGCAATATTTTAGTATAAGACAATTCAACAGCTAAGTCAATAGTTTTCTTGAGTTAATAACGCCAACATAACCCTATGCTTGACAGATGAGAAATTATACCGCAATCCCGTGCTGGCGGGGGAAAGTCTCTAAAGCAAAAACCTTCCTTAATTATCACAAACTTCGTGCCTTTGTCCAAACTATTTTGAAAAATTAACTGTGAATCGTCCCTGGATTATGGTAGGATTATTCATAAGAAACACGGGGAGCCGCAAGGCTGAGAGGGACCACAAGGTTCGACCCGCAAACCTGATCCGGTTAGTACCGGCGGAGGGATGCACAAAGGCAGTCCAGCAACCCTCCCCGTAGAGGGTTTTTTTGATGAAAGAGACGAAAAGTGTTCTTTTGATTGCCAATGGTGAAGCTCAATCCGACCTGGGCCACCTGGTTGACCAGCACGATTTCCTCATAGCAGTGGACGGTGGGCTGCGCCACCTTTTGTCACTGGATTTATTGCCTGATCTGCTCATCGGCGACCTGGACTCAATCACCAAAGAAGAACTGGATGCTTGCCAGCAACAGCAAGTCGAAATACTTCGCTTCAAACCCGATAAAGACGAGTCGGATCTCGAACTCGCCCTACTGGAGGCCATACAGCGAGGTTTTCGAAAAATCTCAATCGCCTGCGCCAGCGGAGGGCGCATCGATCACATGCTCAGCAGCCTGGCCTTGCTTTTCCATCCAGCCTTGCAGGGCCTGGAGGTTGTGTTTATTGCTGAGTTCAGCCGCATCAGGGTCGTCGATGGGGAATTAACCCTACCCACCGCACCTGGAGACCTCATTTCTTTGCTGCCGTGGGGTCAGCCGGCATCTGGTGTAAGCACGGTCGGTCTGCTTTATCCTCTCACTGGTGAAGCCCTGCTCCCCTACAAGACCCGCGGGTTGAGCAACATAGCCCTGGGCAATCAGATCGCCGTGCGACTGCGACAAGGACAACTACTGGTCATACATACTCCCAAAAACGCATAATGAAAGCAGGAACCTGATGCATAAAAAATTGATCGTTCTCCTTTTTGCCTTCTCTCTGCTGGTCGGCGCCTGTCAACCCAATGCAGAGCCGACTGCTGTCGCTCCCCAAGGCCTGACTGTCATCGTGCATGATAGCTTCTCCGCCTCAGAAGGAGTCATCAGTGCCTTTGAAAATGCGAACAACGCTAAATTGACCTTCATTCAGGCTGGAGATACTGGTTCGGCGCTCAACCGTTTGATTCTTACATCGGTCGGCAGCCAGGAGCCGGAGGCAGACATCTTTTACGGGCTGGATAACACTTTTCTCTCCCGTGGTCTTGAACAGGATCTCTTTGAGCCCTATCAACCCGCAGCACTGGCTGCCGTGCCCGATGAATTCAAACTCGACTCAACCTTCAAAGTTGTTCCCATAGATTATGCAGATGTCTGTATCAATTACGACAAAGCCTGGTTTGCCAAAAACCAGCTGAAACTACCAGGTTCTCTGCAAGACCTGACCAAACCCGAATATCGGGGGTTGCTGGTGGTCCAAAACCCGGCCACCAGTTCACCCGGGCTGTCTTTCATGATGGCAACCATTGCTGAATTTGGCGATAACGCCTGGCTCGAATGGTGGCAGGCCATGAAAAGCAACAACGTAACCATCGTTTCAGACTGGGAAACGGCCTACTATACCAATTTCTCCGGGTCTTCCGGCCAGGGCCCCCAACCCATGGTCGTTTCCTATGCTTCCAGCCCCGCGGCTGAACTGATTTACGCCGAAACTGAGCTGGAAGAATCGCCAACCGCCTCGCTGGTCGCGCCCGGCATGTGCTGGCGCCAGGTGGAGTTTGCAGGCATCCTCAGAAATACGCCCAACCGCGACCTGGCTGAAAAATTTATCGACTACCTGCTCAGCAAAGAATTCCAGGAAGATATGCCTATGCAGATGTTTGTTTTCCCGGTGTTGCCTGAAGCCGTGCTGCCAGAAGGTTTTGTCCGTGCCAGCCAGATTCCAGAAACGGTCGCCTCGCTCGACCCTGACCTGATAGCGACTAAGCGCGATGGCTGGGTGAACGACTGGACCAACCTGATGCTCGATTAACCCGCTATGAAACGCTCAAGATCGCTGACCTGGCTTTTGTGGTTGCTGCCGCTGGCCTACCTGCTTTTCTTCTTTTACCAACCGCTGTTGGCTATCTTCAGGCAGGTCTTCTCTGAGCGTTTCAACCAGGGCTGGCAGTTTTTCAGCTGGTCTCAAATCACCCGACCGCTGCTTTTCACGCTCTGGCAAGCCTTTCTCTCCACACTTCTGACGCTGCTGATCGGTTTACCCGCGGCTTATCTGTTTGCCAGGTTCGATTTTCCTGGTCGCATGGGCTTGCGCGCGCTCAGTCTATTGCCTTTCATCCTACCGACTGTCGTCGTTGCCACAGCTTTCAACACCCTTATTGGTCCACGAGGATGGCTGAATCTGATTCTTATGAATCTGTTCAACCTCTCCAGCCCGCCCTTTAACCTGCTCAACAGCCTTGCCGCGATTTTGCTCGCCCATGTTTTCTACAACACATCGATTGTCATTCGCCTGGTCGGCAACAGCCTTACCCGTCTTAACCCTCATTACGATGAGGCTGCCAGGGTCTTAAATGCCACGCCATGGCAGGCATTTCGTGAAGTCTCTCTTCCCTTACTGATGCCCTCCATTCTGGGCGCGAGCCTTCTGGTATTTCTGTTCGATTTCACCAGTTTTGGCGTCGTCCTGATGCTTGGGGGTCCGCAATATGCCACCCTCGAAGTTGAAATCTACACGCAAGCGTTGAGCCGCTTTAATTTACCCATGGCGGGGCTGCTCTCACTGGTGCAGCTCGCTTTCACTTTGGTCATCACACTGCTGCAAAACCGGGTCAATAACCCCCGCTATGGCAAAGCGGCCCTCAGCAGCGAACGCAAAACTCTGCAACGTCCGGTTAGTATAAGGCGAAAAGTCTTTGTGATCTTGATGAGTGTCCTGCTGGTGATTTTGTTTGTCTCCCCCATTCTGAGCCTGGTTTCCCGTTCGCTGGTAAGTTTTGAAGCTGCCCGTGGCGAACGAGGCGAGTTCGAAACTGGCTTCACCACTCGTTACTACACTGAACTCTTCAAAAATCGCACAGACTCGATTTTTTATTCCAACCCTCTTGTAGCAATGCGTAATTCATTGGTCTATTCTGTTATCACCATGGTGATAGCCACCGGCCTGGGACTGCTCACAGCCTACGCCCTTTCCAGATCTGGTGTAGTGACCCGTTGGCTGGAACCACTCGTCATGTTGCCACTGGGTGCCAGCGCGGTCATTCTCGGGCTGGGATTCCTGATCTCCTTCAATCACCCACCCTGGACCAGTGGGCCGTTCCCCCTCTTGA
>JBBAES010000047.1:0-11400 GCA_041655815.1 Anaerolineaceae bacterium | reverse complement strand
CTAACTGTCATAGGATCCGTTTCTTCCATCGCTACCTCGGTAACATTATCATTTGACCTAACGATAGCATCTCGGTAACATTTTAGTTGAACTAATGCGTTTGGCTTGACACTGGCTGGTGTTTTGCCTATAATAACTACTTGCCTTCCCTGGTAGCTCAATCGGCAGAGCGGGCGGCTGTTAACCGCTAGGTTAGAGGTTCGAGTCCTCTCCGGGGAGCTGAAAAGATGATCTTTGGCTTCCCAAAGATCTTTTTTTTCCGCCTGGCTGTGCTATAATTCCAGCCACAAAACGGCCCTGTAGCTCAATTGGCAGAGCAAGCGCCTCTTAAGCGTTAGGTTCTCGGTTCGAGTCCGAGCAGGGTCATTTTTTATTTAATCCTTTGGTTAGGTTCTCTTTTCTTCGTCCCAGCAAGCCGGGAGGCTGCGCACTCCGAGCAGGGTCATTTTCTTATTTAACCCTCTGGTTAGGTTCTCGGTTCGGCGCTGGCAAGCCAGCAGGCTTCGCACTCCGAGCAGGGTCATTTTTTTATTTAATCCTCTGGTTAGGTTCTCTATTCATTGTCTCGGCTGGCCAGCAGGCTACGTTATCCCTCTATAGAATTTAGAATATCCACCAAAAACAGGTATGATTTAAGCAGAGGTTAAGATGCAAAAAACCAGGATTGAATATTATTACAGTCAGGCAGCCGCCAACCGCGCAATCGCCAGGAAAGAGTCACGCGGCTATCGGGTTATAGCGGTTCAAACCGTGGACAGGGGCTGGTCGCTGATCAAAACCGGATGTTTAGGCCTGATTTTCCTGCCCCTGGCTTTGTTGGGCAAGAGAAAACCGGTCATCCAGGTTACCTATCAAAGAGCGCGCTAACAAGCTGAGAGAGACAGAGATGAAGACAATTCACCCCATACCTGAAGACCAGATAACCCCAAAAGCGCTGTACCTCAACCGGAGGGATTTTTTGCGGGCGATGGGCCTCAGCTCTGCAGCGCTCCTGTTGGCGGCCTGCGAACCCGGAGGGTCTGGCGCACCGGCGGTGCCCAGCAGTAGTATCGGTCGGGATGTGTTGACCGCTAAAGAAGAAGCCCTGAATTATGTAAACTTTTATGAATTTTCCTTATCAAAAAATGGCGTTACCGAAAAGACCGGGGATTTCAAAATCGACCCCTGGGAAATTCAGATAGACGGACTGGTTAAAAATCCACAAACGATCTCGTTTGACGAGCTGATGAAGCGCTATCAGATCGATGAATACATCTACCGCATGCGCTGCGTGGAAGGCTGGTCAATGGTTCTGCCCTGGCAGGGTTTCCAACTCAAGAAACTTTTGGATGATATCAAACCATTGGACGAAGCCCGCTATGTTCAGTTCCAATCGGTCCTGCGTCCCGACGAAATGCCAGGGCAGGTTTCGTTGCGCAGATACCCCTGGCCATACTCGGAAGGACTGCGGCTGGACGAAGCCATGCATGAGCTTACCATCATGGCAACTGGGATGTATGATGAGCCGCTGACCAAGCAAAATGGCGCCCCGATCCGTCTGGTTGTGCCCTGGAAGTATGGTTTCAAAAGCATCAAATCGGTCGCGCGCATCAGCCTGGTTAAAGAAGAACCAGCAACCCTCTGGAAGACGCTGGCAGATAACGAATACGGTTTTTATGCCACTGTCAACCCTGCTGTGGACCATCCCCGTTGGAGCCAGGCAACCGAGATTCGCATCGGGGAAAACTCGCGCCGCCCTACCCTGCTCTTTAATGGCTATGACGAAGTTGCGGATTTATACGAAGGCATGGACTTAAGTGTGAATTATTAAGTAATGCCGGGCAACCTCGGGCCGGATTCAAAGGCAGAATCCGGGTTATTTTTATTAACGATTGATTATCTGACTCAACAGTCAGCTTTGCGCCTCCGGGTTGGAGCTATGAGCCATTTTTTACTCAGAAAAGAGGTCTGTCTTATCTGAGCGCAGAAATCAGTTACACTAAATAACTGAGGTAAGGCGTGAAAAAGGTGCTTGTCCTGTATAAATCCAAAACTGGTTTCTCACAACGCTATGCGCTGTGGATAGCTGAAGCTTTGGGGTGCGAAGCGATCAACCTGGCTGATCTCGAGCAAACAGCCTTGCAAGACTACGCTCTGATTGTTTATGGTGCCGGCCTCTACGCCGGTCAGATCAACGGCATCGGCAAGATCAAGCGCTGGATGAAAGAGCTCCCTGAGAAAGTGTGGGTGGTTTTTGCTACCGGAGCAACCCCTCCGAAAGAGGGCTATGAAGAGCTGATTTTCAAAACCAACTTTCGTAAAGATGAACCCAGACCAGCTCACTTCTATTACTATCTTGCTGGAATCGATTACGAAAAGATGGGTCTTTTCGATCGTCTGCTGATGAAATTCTTCTCACTTATGGAATCAAGAAAACGCGGCGCGACCGGATTTGCCAGGCAAACCTCAATAGACCTCAGCAATCGCGACTATATCCATGAATTGCTGCGCTACGTGCAGCTGAAAGCAAGGTAAGAGATGAAACTTGAGCATATTGCCCTCTACGTAAACGACCTGGAAACGATGAAAAATTTTTACGTCAGCTATTTCAAGGCCACAGCAAACGAAAAATATCATAATCAACGCACCGGCTTGCAAACCTACTTCCTTAGCTTTGCTGAGGGTGCACGTCTCGAAATCATGCAGCGTCCGGGGATGAGCCCCAAAGCGACTGGTGAGCATCCACTCGGCTATGTCCATATTTCTTTTAAGCTTGGCACGGCAGAGAAGGTAGACAGCCTCACCAAAAAGCTGCAGGAAAGCGGCCGCCCTCTGCTCAACGGACCCCGTATGACCGGTGATGGCTACTACGAAAGCGTCCTCAGCGATCCGGAAGGCAATCTGATTGAACTGGTTGCCTGAAAAACAACTTGAACAACCAGCGGTTGTATCGTTCAAATCTGAAGATTCCAAATCTCTGCACCTGCGTATGATCATCCTCAGAGGTCCAAAGGGAAAAAGATAAATGGCGAAACTGTCTTGCCGGCAACAGGATATTTCTATCTTGCTTTGACAGAGACCATAATTTCCGAGAGTTTTGTAGAAAGATGGGTAGTCCTTAGCTTATCTGCATATATAATTATGTATACATAGTAAGAGAATACACATAGAGAAATGAGGATTTAATGAGCAAATTGTCCAGTTGGCTTAAAGGCGCATTTTTAGGCGGTCTGTTAGGCAGCGCGTTAGTGATGCTGCTGACGCCCTATTCCGGTGACGAACTAAAAGCCAGGGTCAAAGATTACGTCGATAACGTTCAAGATGAAGTTAGCCAGGCCGGGGTTGAAAAACGGCTTGAATTGGAAACCCAGCTTGAATTAATGCGCTCCGGAAAAATCTAATCAGCCCAATTTCCATTCAACAGCTCAAAATCAACCGGGTCTAAGACTATCCCGGTTGAAATGTTTTTCCGATATATATAAAAATATTCGTTAGTCGTAAGGGTTCACCCATCCCAGTCTAAGGGTAAGGCGTGGGCGTACGGTATGGCGCGATGGTCGGATAAATAATCCTCTGTGGGGTCGGTGTGGGGGCGATTGGCACTTCAGGAGTGGTATCGGACATCAAATCTTCGACGCCTGGCGGTTCCTCCACCGGCATAGTCGAGACGTCATCTACGTATTCAATTGCCTGGCGGCAGGCTGGCTCGAGGTTGTATGCAACGTTTTGCCAGGTCAGGGAATTCCCGTTGTTGATGGTCCGCTGCATCGCATTACCCAGGCAGCCAGCGCCACTGGTGTAATTTACCAGAGAAAACTTCCACAAATCTTCATAACTGATCAACTGACCCGGCTGCTTGCCGGTATTGTTGAAAATAATTTGTCTTACTTGCTCACAATTTGCCAAAAGGCTGCGAGCGAAAATGCTGATGCTGAAATTTGCCTGAGTAAGGTCGATTCCAACCGGACAACCGGGGCAGGCTGCGTTGACCTTCTGTACCAATGCGCCCCGCAGCATCTCTTGTTGGTCAATATCCAGGTTGCCGAAACCGCGCTGGCAGGTCTCTTCCGTCAGAATCAATGGGCAGAACTGACTGTAAAAACTGGGGTTCCACAGCAGAACTGCGTCTGCGCCCAGATCGCTAAGGTGCCCTAACCCGGCTTCAGAGGCTTTTTGGTAGATGCCGGGCCAAAATTGGCTTTCGCGGCTGAAGATATTCTTCATCAACTGCGCTGGAATCCCCGTTTGGTTGGCCACCTGTATTATTTCGGCATTAAATTGATTCTGCCAATCGTCAACAAACGGTTGGGCGGCTTCCATGCCGCAAACTGTTGCAGCGCCGTTTGTTTCCAAGCCAGCAGCCGGGCAATGGCTGGCGTCCAACAGACCCTGTTGGATCAACATTCCCGCCAGCAGATAATATTGCTTATCTGTCTCGAGTTGTTCGGCCAGTTGCGGCGTACGCAGCCAGGCTGGAGGGCCGTCTATTGGCATGAAGGCTTGCCAAATATCCGAGCAGGTCGATTTCCCCTCACCTATCCACTGGGAGCTGAGAACGTCGACATAATAGGTTGGTTGGTCGACAGACGGACTGTCCGGGTTGGCAAAGTCGCCCCAGGGGATCACCCGAACCTGTGCGGTGAAGACATCGCTGGAATCGCCGTAACTCGAGTCTGCCCAAAATTCTACTTTTGCCCCATCCGTGCCTGTTGGTTGGAGCGGCAGATCACAATAGCCTCCCGGGCAGCTAAAGCCCATCCCGTTCAGCCGCCCGACAATTTGAATTGTGGTTTCATTTGGCAGCGGTTCATAGGCCTGAAATCTCAGATAAGGCAAGCTGGTACAGTTATTTTGACCAGGCGCCTGGTCACAGCCCACGACCGAGATGAACACTTCAGCCGGTGGTAAGTTGACTTCCACTTCTTTCTGAAGGGGCGTTACATTGGCAAGATGCAGATACAAACCTTTGCATTCTTCCGGTTGGGTCACATTGTTGGTGTAAAGACAAGCATTAGTCTGCATCCATTGCTTCTGGATGGTCGCGCCGCAAAAATACAGCACCTCGCTGTAGTCAGGCCAGGATTCATGCTCGGTGTAAACCTGGCAAACTACCTCAGAGGTCTTCCACGAGAGCAGCCACCATTCATAAAGGGTGTAATCTACTGCAATTTTGACTGTGCGTTTCTTATCAGAGAAGAGAGTGGGAGAGGTTTTTGCGGGACTTGAATTAAAGAAAGTTAACAACAATGCAATGACCACGAAAATCCTGATGATGCGGTTTATGTTTTGCTTGTTGTTTTTCATTTTGTTTTTACGTCTGCCCTTTAGGGGTACGCTGTGGGCGTATCCCAAATAGCAGTCGGGAAAGGATACGGTTCACTTCTGGTTGGAGTTGGAACCGGCGTATTAGTGGCTCTCAGGGTCGCTGTCGGCGTTTGCCGGGTAGCAACAGGCGTCGAGGTCCATGGTCCTGCAGCTGTTGTAGTTGGTCCCACGACTACTGGAGGCGTTGGCGTCGGTGTGGGCAAAGAGACTTTCGTTAGTTGAGCATCCACCGTCTGTGTCATTCCTATCGCCTGGGTCAGTTGAAATTCGTAGGTAAGCACCACTGCATTCAAAGCCGAGGGATCGCGGATAACCTCGATAGCCTGGCTGACCAATTGGTTTATCTTTCCTTCCCGGGGTAACAGGACCTCTGTCTGCGTTTGGTCTGGCAGTTGCCAAAGCTCCAAAGATTCCCAGCCCAAAACAAAAGTCTTCACCCGTTCCGGGTCGCCCAGACGTAAAGCTAGGGGTATGCGCCAGATCAGATCAAGCAAGCTTATGTCGGTATCCAGGTTTTGATCGTAAGACATGTACATCACTGGCAGTCTTGCCAATCGGCCCCATTGAACCAATTTTGTAAAGAGCAATTGCAGCACCTGCTGCTGCCTGGTTGTTCGGTAAACATCATCATCCCCATAATAAGATACATAGCATAAAGCCTTTTCACCGTCCATGTTGTGCAAACCAGCCGGCAATCCTCCGCAGTCATCCCGAATAGGGTAAAGCACGCTCACTTCCAGCCCATCCAGGTCATCTACCAGCCAGGTAAACTCAGTCTCATGCGCAACTACATACCGATCAGGGCGCAAACCAAAGTTGTACCCCAGGGTGTCATAGATCAGCTTCATTCCGCCCAGCGGCCAGGCAGTGTTGATCCTGCCCATTCCCTGTCCT
Organism: Anaerolineaceae bacterium; assembly: GCA_041655815.1. GTDB lineage: Bacteria > Chloroflexota > Anaerolineae > Anaerolineales > Anaerolineaceae > Mesolinea. The sequence goes on along the minus strand of JBBAES010000047.1, from coordinate 5,202 downwards.
GGAAGATAAAGATAGGTTGAACCAGGGATCGAAATCAGGCTGGCCTTTGAGAGACGTTCGTTTACCAACGCCAAGTGGATCGCTTGTGTGCGTCCGCGGGTCGGCAACGTTTCCTCCGCGCCGAGCAAAAGCCAAACCGTGGTGCCTTCGGGCAGTTCTGCCCGCACTGCTGGTGGAGGCGCAGGCGTTGGCCAGGTCTCTAAAGCCGGAACGAAGGTGGGCCAGGGGGTTGAGGTGGCGGTTGAGGAGGGAGTAACCGTCGGACTGGGCGTATAAGATGCAATTCCAGCTTCGACTGCCCCAGGCTGACCTGAAGAAGGTCGACCAGTTGGGTTGCAGCCTGAAATAATCAGACTCAGGGAGAGAAAACCCAAGACAATCGCCATCGACCTGTGGTGATCGGTTGGTAAGGTGCGCTTAGTTTTCATAGCATAATGACGGCGTGAATAGACACCCCATCAGGGTAAGGATTATAGCATAGCTGAGTTTTGTGAGGTCATTTTCAAACACAAATTCTCCAGACAACTTACCACCCCTTTATTATCGAAACAGTGTTCGTTTGAAGGTTTTTAACTTTTTTCAAATGACCCTGGTCAAACGCTCATAAAAATCATAGCCAGAGTTAGAATAACATTTGTCAGGATCGACCAGCTCCAGATCAGATAAACCACTGTTTTCCCGGTTCGCTCCTGCAAATACAAGAAAAGCCCCAGCAAAGTGTTCAGGATACTAAAAAGCAGCCCAAATAACGCCAGCAGGAAGAGCCTGGCAGATGGCACCGCCTCCATGCTCACCCAGACGACTTGAGCAGAGATGGCGACTATAACACCCGCCAGGACAATCAGCAACGCCAGGCTGACAGCACCCCCAATCAGAAAACGCTTGGCCCGAAGGTCATCCATAACTCGTCCCCAGAGCATTCTGAGGTTTTCAGACTCGGCCTGGACTTCTCGAAGACTACCCAGTTGTGATATCTGCGTGTAGGCCTGTGTGAAGGCTGCCTTGTCTTCCGGTGAGATGACCAAGTAAGCCTGGGTGAGTTTGACCAGCACCATTTGTTCAGGAGCAGTCGCCACAAACAATGTTTTGTCCAGCCCTTTAATGGTTGTTTCTCCGTAATATGAGCCTCGGATTAGCGTAAGTCCCAGCGGAAGCGGAGTCTCAAAATCGCTTACTGGATGGACCCATTCAATCTCGCCTATAGGTATAAGCTCCCGTCTTAAACCCCATTTCACTTCTAAGGCATCCCTCGTCAGTCTGTATACCGTGGTGGTGACGGTGATGATCCGATAAATTACCAGTGAAAGGGGGAGTAGAAGCAGCAGTCCGGCAGCAATGAAGATGATTGCAAGCAAACTCTGGTTTGTTGTTGAGCCGCTGATCAGGAAAAAGAGAATGGCAGCAATTAACATCGCTGTAATCAGCCCATAGATAACCAGGCTGCGGCTTTTCGGGGTTGAGAAGTCTCTTTCCATTATGGAAATTATACTTGTATACAAAAAGACCCGAAGAAATGATTCTTCGGGTCTGCTTTTCAATACCTAAGTTTATCCGACTTTATATTCAGCGCCTCTGTTCAAGGCTTCGATGTTCATGCCAACAAACTTCTCCAATCGTTCAGCAGTATGTTCTTTCAGTGCCCGCTCCAAAGCTCCTTCAGGCAGAGCCCTCATATTAGCTTCCAGAGCGCCTAACAAAACCATGTTTGATGCCCGCTCATTACCAAGGTCGCGGGCAATCTGGTTCGCCGGGATCATCAGCCAGTGGATATCCGTACGGGTTGGTTCCCGGTTGACCATCGATTCATTGACGATCAGGTATCCACCAGGCGCGACCAGCGGCTCGTACTTGTCAAGAGAGGGCAAATTGAGTGCAATCACAGCACGCGGATGCAGAGCGCTGGGTGAACCAATTTCCTCATCCGAAATCACGACCGTACAGTTGGCCGTACCTCCGCGCATTTCGGGGCCGTAAGAGGGCATCCAGGTGACATGTTTGCCTTCGTCCATAGCAGCATAAGCATAGACCTGACCGGCATAAAGGGTTCCTTGACCGCCAAATCCAGAGATGATAACTTCTGATTGCATTGCTTAGCCTCCTTTAGCCAATTCTTCGACGGCAGATGAAACCTTGAAATCGCTGATTGGATACTGCGGAATCATATATTCCTTCAGCCATTCCCGCGCTTTCACTGGTGTCAGCCCCCAGTTGGTAGGGCAGGTAGACAGCAACTCGACAAACGAGAAGCCCATGCCCCGTTTCTGCACTTCGAAAGCAGTTCGGATGGCTTTCTTTGCCTGCCTGATGTTGCGTGCGTCATGCAAACTGCGGCGAACCACGTAGGAAGCGCCATCCAATGCTGACAGTAACTCAGCGGTTCTGATGGGGTAACCCTGGGTTTCCACATCGCGACCGAGGGGTGAAGAGCTGGTTTTTTGACCCGGCAGCGTGGTGGGTGCCATCTGGCCACCGGTCATGCCATAATTAGTATTGTTGATAAACACCACTGTAATCTGTTCTCCTCGAGCAGCAGCAGCAACGATTTCGCCCATACCCATCGAGGCCAGATCGCCATCGCCCTGGTAGGTGAAAACGGTTTTGTCAGGTAAGGTACGTTTGATGCCAGTCGCCATGGCAGGTGCACGCCCGTGAGCGGCTTCAACAAAGTCAAAATCGAAGTAGTTATAGGCAAAAACAGCGCAGCCGACCGGCGCGACACCAATCGTGTTATTCAGCTCGCCCATTTCTTCCAAAACTTCAGCAATCAAACGGTGCGCGACACCGTGGGTGCAGCCCGGGCAATAGTGGGTGGCAGTTTCTGTAAAACCATGCGGGCGTTCGTAGACCAATTTCACATCTGTATTCAGCATCTCAGGCTCCTGTTCCAACTAATTCACGCATCTTCGCCAACCAAACACCACGAGGATTCCGATTGACGTCGTGATCGCCATTGATCATCTCTTCAATAGCCCGACTGATTTCGTCAGGATAGGGCACCATGCCGCCCATGCGCCCGTAAAATTGGATCGGGGCTCGCTTGGCCACTATTGCCGACACATCATCCAGCATCTGGCCGTTGTTCATTTCGACCACCAAAAAGCCCTTCACCCGGTTGGCTAACTCATCGAGCACTTCTACAGGATATGGAGCAACAGTGATAGGCCGCAGGAGACCAATTTTGATCCCCTTTTCGCGGGCGGCCCGGACGGATGTCAGCGCGATTCTGCCAGCTGTGCCGAATCCAACCAGCACGTATTCAGCGTCATCGAGGTAATAGCCCTTGTAGCGGACTTCATTCTCCTCAATTTCCTCCCAGCGGGTCATCATTTTGACGTTGAAAATTTCCTGGTCAGGGGGGCTGATGTTAATGGATGTCAAAACCGCACGCTCGCCTTCAGGATGTTGCGCGCCAACCGCCCAGGAAGGGGCTGTTGTGCGGACCGAGGCAAAGGGTGGTAGCTCGACAGGTTCCATCATCTGTCCTAAATAGCCGTCCATTAGAATACAAACAACCATTCGGTATTTTTCGGCTAAGTCAAAGGCCAGTCCCGTCAGATCGACAGCTTCCTGCACTGATGCGGGAGCCAGAACTATCAGGTGATATTCACCGTGCCCACCGCCGTGCACCATCTGAGTGTAATCAGCTTGCGAGGGCGCGATATTGCCGAGTCCCGGACCGCCACGAACCACGTTTACAATCACCGCGGGAACTTCCGTGCCGGCCATATAGGAGATGCCCTCCTGCATCAGGCTGACGCCGGGGCTGGAGCTTGAGGTCATTGTACGCAAACCTGTGCAGGCCGCGCCATAAACCATGTTAACCGCACCAAGCTCGCTCTCCGCCTGAACAAATGCCCGTCCAAGTTCCGGCATACGTGCGGACAGGTGTTCGAGTAGTTCAGTTTGGGGAGTAATTGGATAGCCAAAGTAGGAGACAAGGCCTACGCGCAGTGCTGTTTCAGCAACAGCAACATTACCTTTGATCAATTCGAGTGCCATTATTCACCTTCTCCTGCTTCACCTGGTGGAGTGCCTTTGTAAACAGTGATCGCTGCGTCCGGGCAAACTACGGCACAAATCCCACAGGCAATACATTCTTCAGGGTGCAGCATATAAGCGGGGTGATACCCTTTCGGGCTCAGCCGGGTCATATCCAGCGCCAAAACATGCGTGGGGCAGTCTGTTATACAGATTCCACAAGCCTTGCAATACATTTCATTGATTTCTACCCATCCCTTTGCGGGCATTTAGTGCCTCCTTGGTAGTGGTTTTTCCTGTCGATTGGGTGAGTCTGACAGGGTGTGATGTTAATAGTATAACGCAAAAGATGGTCTGATTTTGCTCACCAATTTTTAGAAATTTTCTCTTGAACAAACCGCCTATGAGGTCTCTCTGGGATGACGACCCTCCACTGGAAGAGCTTTAAGGTGCTAAACCTACAGGCGTGACAGCCGAACATATAGCAGGATGACACCAAATCAACCGGGAAGGCCAAAATGCCTTTGTTGTACATGCCCTCCCGCAGGTGTTGTATGTGAGCCGAGCGCTGAATTACAACTTAAAAGAACCCTGCCAGGGGTAAACCTGCTCTAATAGTTTCAACATTTCCTGTTTGACCGCCAGGTTTAGCTTGCTGGGATCAAGGTTTGGGTCAAACTTGTCAGGTCTTTTGGGCTGACCGATATCAATCCGCAAGGGCCTTTTCCATTGTGGGTTTTTCGAAAAACGCTGGGCAACAAATTGCGTTGCCATCGCAAACTGTTGCCGCCGCTTTGGGTTCCATCCCAATTTCGCAAAATGGCTGTTCCAGGCTTTTTCTGTTAAAACACCGCTGACCAGGACGGGCAAGAGACGGGTTTCGGGGACCTTGTTAAGAAATATGCCGATACTGTCAGACCAGCCATCCAAAGATTCAATGGCTCCTGGAATAATCGCGGGGTCTGGCTCGAGCTGTCCTTTGGGGAAAATGACCACTGCCATGCCTTCGTTCAGTGCCCGGATAATTTCGCGGATTGCTGTCAGTTTGAAAGTGGAATCCGGCTCGATCGTCAGCATGTGCCTATTGATGTTTCTCAGTATTCTCATAAAACCCTTTTGTTGAGCGACTATTTTCACATCATCACGCTTCAAACAGGCCAGTACGCCCAGTATGTCAGTAAAGCCAGCATGATTCGCAGTAACCAGGAGGGGGCCTGATTTTGG
>JBBAES010000046.1:0-11438 GCA_041655815.1 Anaerolineaceae bacterium | reverse complement strand
GTTATATCCTTGATCAACATACACCTCAATGTCTTGATATCTTATCCCCCATAACTCCAGAGATCTATCCCGGTACAATACGTAACTGTAATTCATAAAGTGTATACCATGTGCTGACCTCCTCACATCGTTATCTTTCGAATTGTTTGACAAATCCCCTCTTTGCGATAAAATATACTCTCACATAAGCCGAAGTGGCGGAACTGGCAGACGCGCTACGTTCAGGGCGTAGTGGGCAACGCGCTCGTGAGAGTTCAAATCTCTCCTTCGGCACCTAACCTCCCAAAAGATAGGGAGGTTTTTTTAAATAGTATTTCAGCAAAATAAAAGTTAGGGAAAGTTTTGCGGGTTTGCTAGTATCCTTTCATCCAGTGTTTGTGAGTGAATTAAAAAACTACTTCAAAATGGTACAATTGTTGCACAATAACAGCTATAGACTTTATTTGGACTAGGAAGATGAAAGATCTTTGGGAAAAAATCAAAAAGGCAAACTGGGCTGACCGACGACTGATCACAGTCGTAGTCATCGTTATCTTTGTATTCCTGATGATGGATTTTAATAATCGCATGACTACTATGCTCAGGCTCAATAACGAGGAAGCCGCGCTGCAAACCCGCATTGCAAAACTAAAAGCCACACAAGTCAAGCTCGAAGACCAAATCGCCTATGCAACATCTGAAGTTGCTCTGGAAGAATGGGCGCGTGAGAGTAACCGAATGATACAAGAGGGCGATCACCCGATTATCTTGCGACAACCTGGCGATTACATCCCCCAACCGACGCCTACTCCTCCCTCAGAGGTCGGTACCCGCGACAGCCTCGATATCTGGAAAGAACTGCTATTCGGCACTTCTGAAGCCAAGCCGTAACCAATTGTTTCCGTTAGAAAATTTATCGTAAGTCCAACTCTCTCATTGCCTGGTTTCTTCTCGGGTATAATCATCAGGTTATGGACATCACCCAGTTAACTCAGAAAATGAACCAACTTGTCGAGCATCACGGCTGGTATGACCCTGATTCACCCAAGTTGCAGACCTCACGGAACCTGGCGATTTCACTCTGCCTGGAGGCGGCAGAGGTACTGGAGCATTTTCAATGGTCAGATGAACCCAAGAGCCGGCAAGATCTAGAAGGCGAATTAGCCGATGTGGCGCTTTACTTGCTGCAACTCGCCAATGTAAGGGGCATCGATCTCGAGCAGGCGATTTTACAAAAAATTGAGCACAATTGGGACCGCCGCTGGCCGGAAGAAGAATTAACAAACGAGGAGCTGGCATGATCGTCTCCGTCTTCGGTTCCGCGTCACCCACACCAGAGCAGCTCCTTTACCAAGAGGCCCAAAAGCTCGGTGAATTGCTGGCAAAATCGGGTCACACGGTCATGACTGGCGGATACTGCGGCACGATGGAAGCTGTCTCAAAGGGCGCTGTGGAAGCCGGCGGTGAAAGCATTGGCGTAACCTGTCGTCAAATTGAAGCCTACCGCCCCACCGGACCAAACCAGTGGGTGCGTCAAATTATGGCAACCAACACCCTCAGCGAGCGCATCGAAACCCTTACCTCTCAGGCTGAGGCTTTTATCGCTCTTCCAGGCGGGATTGGCACCCTGGCAGAAATTGCTATGGTCTATAACAAGATGGTCATCTCAGCTCTGCCTTCCGATACCCTGATTCTTATCGGACCTGGCTGGCAAAAGACCTTCGAGCAGTTTTTGGACGGTCAGGCCGAAAACGTCAATACCAGAACCCGAGAACTGCCCCAGTTTGCTGCCGATGTTGACACGGCCCTTATGATATTAAACAAAACTATTTCAGGAGAATGAATATGGATGAGAAAAAACTTCCTACGCAAGCAGAAAACTTTTCTGAATGGTACAACCAACTGGTCTTGCGGGCAGAATTAGCTGACTATTCACCAGTACGTGGTTGTATGGTTGTGCGCCCTTATGGCTGGGCACTTTGGGAAAACATCCAGAAAGCCCTTGATCAGCGCTTCAAAGAGACCGGTCACGTCAACGCGGCTTTTCCGCTTCTCATCCCTCAATCCTTCATGACCAAAGAAAAGGAACACATTGAAGGCTTTTCTCCGGAACTGGCAGTGGTAACTCACGGCGGCGGTCAGCTGTTGGAAGAACCTCTGGTCGTTCGGCCGACATCCGAGACCATCATCGGCACCATGTATGCGAAGTGGATCCAGAGTTACCGCGATCTGCCTGTGTTGATCAATCAGTGGGCCAACGTTGTGCGGTGGGAAATGCGCACAAAGCTCTTTTTGCGCACGATGGAATTCTATTGGCAGGAAGGTCATACTGCTCACGCAACTGAGCAGGAAGCAATTGAAGAGACCGAGCGAATGCTCCAGGTTTACGCTGATTTCGCGATCAGAGAAGCCGCGGTCCCAGTATTGCCTGGTCAAAAATCGGAAACTGAAAAGTTCGCGGGTGCTAAAGCAACCTATTCAATTGAAGCCATGATGGGCGATACCAAAGCCCTGCAATCCGGGACGTCTCACTTTCTGGGTCAAAACTTTGCCACTGCTTTTGACATCAAGTTCCTGGATGAAAACAACCAGCTCCAATATTGCTGGACCACCTCGTGGGGGATGTCCACCCGTTTTATCGGTGCGATCATCATGACTCATGGCGACGATCAGGGTCTGATTTTGCCCCCGAACCTGGCTCCATACCAGGTCGTGATCGTCCCAATTTTTCGTAAGGACGAAGAAAAAGCAGCGGTTATGGAGGTAGTTAACAAGGTAGCCGATGCCTTTAAAGAGAATGACATCCGGGTTAAAGTGGATGAACGCGAGGGGCTCACACCTGGTTATAAGTTCAACGATTGGGAGATGAAAGGCGTTCCACTGCGCATCGAGATCGGACCTAAAGACGTCCAAAAAGGCACGCTTGCTCTGGCGAGACGTGACATTTTGGGCAGGGAAGGCAAGACTTTCATCCCGATGGAAGGCTTTGTCGAAACAGTTGGCGACATGCTGAAGACAATCCAGGACAATTTATTGGCCAGGGCGACCAAATTCCGCGATGATCACATTTTTGAGGTGGAAGATTACGAGACACTCAAGGATGTAGTTGAGAACAAAGGCTGGGCGCTTGGTTGGTGGTATGACGACGCTGAAAATGAAGCCAAAATCAAGGAGGAAACCCGCGCGACACTGCGCAACTTTGCTCCCGCAGAAGGCGAAGGCATCTGCTTCTATTCTGGCAAAAAGACCAGCAAACGCGCCTACTTTGCCAAAGGGTATTAGCCACAAAGTAAGTAGCCGGTCCTCAACAGGCAAATTTTTTGAATTAGCACACTATGGCCGCGATTGACCTGACTCGTTTGAATCAACAAATCGATCACCTGGCAGATTTCTACCGGGATCCAACCGCGTTCCAGCAGGAATTTCACAATATTCTTTCTTTTTATCACCGCTATTCCCATCGCAAACATAAAGATGCCATGCCGAAAAGCTTTATGCGCAATTACGACCTGCCCGAAAAGGTATTGTCGCACCTGGAAGCCCGCCTGAAGACGCTCCCGCGGGAACATCCTGAGGAAGTGCTCCACCTGGTCGGGCAACTCTGGACTGATCCCTACTATGAAGCGAGGGAAATGGCCACCAACCTTGCTGGTAATCTGCCTGCATCCTACTCCGATTCAGTCCTGGCTCTGGTTGAGGGCTGGTTGCGGCAGCCGCTGGACCGCGCTGTTATTACCGCGATTCTCAAAAATACAACCCGCACATTGTTTCAGGCAGCCCCTGACGAATGGAAAGATTTGGTCTATCGCCTACTCTATGACAACCAGACTCAAAACAAAAAAATGGGGCTGATAGCGCTTGCCGACCTCATTCCCGGCAGCCAGACCGATGAGTTACCTGCATACCTTCGCTGGATCAGAGAGTTCCTGGTCAATTCGGATAGCAGCCTGGATAAATATCTGGGCCTGGTAATCAAGGCGCTGGCTCAAAATTCTCAACAAGAAACCGTCTATCTCTTACGAGAAGTATTGGCAGACAGCAACGATGCGCATGTTGGTAGAAGAATTCGAACTTATCTGGAATTTTTTGATGAGGCGTGCAGGGTCAGAATTTCAGCAGCGATCAAAAATCAGGTTATCTTGCCCGGCAGGGATGCCATGTCTCAGGGCAGCGGGTAGACTTCAAAATTGTCGAAGCTGACAGTTAAGCCAGGCTCTCCATAGGTCGTGACAATTAAGCCAACGTCACCCTGGGTGTAACTATTGTCTTCGACGCGGTTGATCAGCTCCTTATTGACATACAAAGCAAGATAATCTTGTCCGCATTCAACCCGTAAACGGTTGACCATAGTGCCCGGTTTAATCTGTTCTGAAAGCTGGAAGTATTCTCCTGTAAGCCGCTGATAGCTGCCGCCAACGCGTTTTTGGATCATGTAGGCGCCATCACTGGAAATCACCACCGCATAATACTGCTTGATATCCTGAAATTTGCAAACCACACCAAAACTGTTATCTGCTGTGCCGCCCATGTAGGTCGCGTCCACCTCGATGGCAACGTCACCAAAATCCTGGTTCGCCAACACCCACTTTTCTTTATTTTTCTGCAACAAGCTGATTCGGTAGCTGCCTTCAACGTAATTGGCACTGGTTAAAGAGTTATCAAAAACCTCCCATCCCGAACTGGCGTCACTGAAATCGTCAGCAAAAATTGGCTCGGGGACATCACACCCACCTAAGGGGACTACCAAAAAGAAAACCAGCATCAACACAATCTCCCGGTGATTCATGCGCTCTCCTCAAGGGCATTATACTCTTATTCAGAGGGCTGAAATCCCTGTTTCCAACTGATGCCTGGGGCGGCGTGCAGCCGCGTGTAGGTGTTGTCCCTGACAGTGGTATCGTTTGCGTCCACCAGAAAGCACAACCTCTGCCTGCGCTAAAAATCAAAGTATACTCAGGCTATGAAAAAGACCCTGCGCTGGATTGCGTTCACTTTTTTCTCATCGCTTTTATTGCTGATAACCGCCTGCCAACCAGAACCCAGGCAGGCCGTGCTTGCCTCAGAGACCATAACTCCACCAACAACTTCAACACCGACCCAACGCCCAAGCCTTGCTCCTACCAAAACGGCCCAAAGAACCCCAACTGCCGGATGGACTAAAACGCCAGCACCCTCTCAGGCCTCCATCAGCCCCACTCCGTCCTTTCCAGAAAACCACTTCATCTCCCCCATTATGGGTCATGTGCAAAGCTATGAACTGGGTTGCGAAGCCAGCGCGGCTGTCGACTGGGCAGGTTTTTTCGGCCTGGCCATTTATGAATATACCTTTCAGACCGCTCTGCCCCTGTCAGATAACCCCAATTACGGTTTTGTTGGCGAAGTGACCACCGACGCCTGGGGTCAGATCCCACCTTATGCCTACGGAGTGCACGCTGGGCCGATTGCCGACCTGCTGGTCGAATTTGGGCTGCCGGCTAAAGCGGTCAGTGCTTACACGCTTGATGAGATAAAAGAAAAACTCTCTGATGACAAACCCATCATCGTCTGGGTAATCGGGAACATGGAGTATAGCGAACCGCTGAAATACATAGACAAAGAGGGTAGAACCGCTATCGTGGCACCTTATGAGCATGTTGTCATTCTCACAGGATACAACCAGACCCACCTGCGCTACATGAATAACGGCAAATTTTACGACACTCCCATCGAAGTGTTCCTCAACTCTTGGGCGGTCCTCGGCAATATGGCAGTAATTTATGATTGAAGATTTCGATGTGATCGAAGAGATTGACGAGCTGGATCAGCCCAAACCAACTGGAAAAAAAGCTTGCATGACCATAGTGACGATCCTGGTCGCACTTACTTTGGTGTTAACAGCTGCCGTCCCGCTCGCGCAGTTTCTGATCCGGAGAGATTTTGAACGTCAAGTAAACTCATTTCCGGTTGCAGTCTGCGAAAACCTCGCTAAAGCGAGCATATTCAATCAGGATTGTGACTCAACTTTGCCTGTGGGGGAATTCGTTGCCAAAACCTTTCCGGGCGGCGTCTCAATGCGATTTGTTGAGGCAGCCATGGCAGGCTACCAGGTTGAAACGCTAACCGGCATAAGCCAGTTGGATTGCCAGGATCCCGCCATGTTGACCTATTCTGTGGCTAAATCGGTTCTGAATTGGAAGACTGAGGTTGAATTCCTTTTCTGCTCTGGCTTATTAATCGAGAAAGTAGTCCTCCTCAATGGTGCCCCCCAAAGACTTCCCGCATACGATTTTTAGGATCCGTAATGGATAGTTTATTCTAGAGTATGGTTCAACCATCTGGTGAATCAGGCATACCGGCTCAATAAGAAAATCTCAATAGTTTATCGGTCGATTGTTCCGAACAAAAAAGTTAATGGAATATGCACCCGTCCCGCCCAGGCTCTGGGAGTGTGTGCCTCGCCCGGGAAGCTCCAACTGGCAAAATCTTTGCCCTCGCGGTAACCCTTTTCCCGCAGGAGAGCATCCACCTTCGCCTGCCAGGGCGCGTATTCGCTGTCGAGCCCTTCAGAGCCATGATCGAAATAAAGCTTGTGCCGGCCTTGCTCAGGCAGACTCTCCTCCAGGTAGGCGATCATGCCGTCGCCAAGGATTGGCCAATGCGTGGATAGACAGGCTGCCTTGCTGAACACCTCAGGAAATTCACAAAGCATGTACAGCGAGACCATAGCCCCCATACTGGAACCCATCACGGCTGTATGTTCCATTTCGGGCAGAGTGCGGTAGCGCTGGTCGATTGCCGGCTTGACAGTGTCCACCATCCAGTGGATAAATTTCCCAGATAATTCTCGTTTGGAGGTGCTGATCTCACTGCGCGAAATATTCTGGAAAGTTTCCATTCCAGCGGGGTAGTCCAGCACTTTGGATGGCAAATATTCATAAAGGCGATTTAATGTACTTGGAACCGCAACCACGATTACGGGGCAAATATTACCTTCATCTACCAGGTGAGAGATAGCCTGGTGAATATTCCAGCCCCCACCTTTGCTGCGGGCGAAGGCGAAAACCATTTGCCCATCATGCAGATAAAGCACCGGAAAACGCTGTCCAGGATTCTCGCGGTAAGCTTCCGGAAGCCAGACATCGACCCGGCGGGGCAACAACCCGGGGATATCAAGATCGCGATGAGTTTCAAGTTCTGCTTTTTGCATACGTCACCTTAGACCTAGGCTTACCAACCATCATAACTGCTTTTTTTTGAACCCATTAGCAAGTTCAATCTTTTAGTAACACAAGCATCCATACTAAAACCGTATGATGTAAAAACTGCCTGCGGCTAACCACAGGCAGTTCTCTGGTTTATAAAAACTATTTGAACAGGTAGAACACGGCAATGATCGGAGCAAAGAGCGAAGATACCAGGCTCATAACCGTAATCAAGGTGTTCAAGGAAGGCCCGGCAGTATCCTTAAAAGGATCACCAACCGTGTCGCCGACCACTGCAGCTTTGTGAGCGTCCGAACCTGGACCACCAAACTTACCTGTTTCAATATATTTCTTGGCATTGTCCCACAAGCCACCAGCATTGCTCATCAGCAGGGCAAAAATCACACCGGTGAAGATTGAGCCTCCCAAAAAGCCTCCCAGTGCGTTTGGTCCCAGCACGAAACCAGTCAGGAGCGGCAGACCAATTGCCAGGATGGCGGGCAAAACCAGAGATGAGAGAGCGCCTTCAGAGGCCAGGCTGACCAAGCGGCCATAATCGGGTTTGTGAGTGCCTGCTAAAATGCCAGGCTCTTCACTAAATTGTCGACGGGTTTCTTTGATCATATCAAAAGCGTTATGGGTTACCGCAAGCATCAACAGAGCGCTGAACAAGGGCGGTGTCATTGCTCCCAGGAATACACCCGCAACCACAATTGGTTCCCTCAGACTTATGGCAATAGATACTCCGGCATCCTCAACCACTTCAGAATACGCCGCAAAAAGCGCGATCACCGTTAGCGCTGCCGCGCCGATCGAGAAACCTTTGGTAATGGCCTTGGCAGTATTGCCTGCCGAATCAAGTTCATCCGCAATAACAATCACTTCGTGACCCATACCCGACATTTCAGCAATCCCACGGGCGTTATCCACGATAGGACCGTAAGCATCAGCGGAGACGATCATACCGCTAATCGATAGCATGCCGACCGCGCTGATGCCAATGCCATAGATGCCGCTCAGACCAAAGTGTTCAGCAGCATAGAAGGCGATCAGTGTCGCGGCTGCAACACCAATAACCGAGGGCACAATTGAGATCAACCCATAGCTGTAGCCAGTGATGATGTTGATGGCCGCACCGGAAGTCGAAACCCGGCTGGTCTCACGCACCGGTTTGTATTGGTCGTTGGTAAAGTAATCAGAAGTAAATCCAATAATCACCCCGGCGATCAGGCCTGTTAGTGTTGCCCAGAATATGCCTGGATTCACATCCGCAAAGTAAACAAAAACAAACATGAAAACAGCGAAAATAATGGTTGTGATGATAGTGCCACGATTGAGGGCTGGACCGGGTTTTTGACCCTCTTTTACCCGCACGAGGGCAATGCCGATCAGTGAGGCTAGAATACCAAACACACATAAAATCAAAGGGATGACTGTGTACTTGACCTGGTCTACCTGGGAAAGTCCAAGCGAGGCGCCAAGAACCATGACTGCCACAGTGGAGGCCACGTAACTGTCAAAGATATCAGCGCCCATGCCGGCGACGTCGCCGACATTGTCACCGACATTGTCAGCAACTACAGCCGGGTTACGTGGGTCATCTTCAGGGATACCGACTTCAATTTTCCCAACCAGGTCAGCAGCGATGTCAGCTGCCTTGGTATAGATACCGCCACCTGCCTTGGCGAGCAACGCCAGGACCGATGCGCCAAAGCTAAACCCAAGCACTACTTCCGGGGTACCTGTCCATAGCAGGATCAGGCTCATGCCAATGATAGCCATTCCAACCATGGCAAGCCCGAGCACTGCTCCGGCATTGAAAGAAAGCTTGAAAGCCTTTGCTAGGCTGAAATTGGCGGCAGTGGCAGTGCGCACGTTTGCTTCAACGGCTACGCGCATGCCCATATAGCCGGCGATGGCCGAACTTAACGAACCAGCAATGAAGGCCAGTGCCATCGTGAGACCCTCTTTTATTTGTAAGGTCACCGAACCACCGCCGGCGGTTTCAGGTTGAATACTGAAAACTATGGCGATAATAAAGGCGATCACCACTGCCAGAATGCCCAGTGAGCGGTAAAGTTTAACTAAATAGGCGTTAGCCCCTTCTTTGATCCAGGAGGCAACCTCCTTCGCGCGTTCAGTACCCGGGTCTTGCTTGAGAACCCAGAAATATAGGTAAAAAGCCACCCCTATTGAAATTAAACCGGCTCCTATTGCGATATAAATCCAATTAATATAGTTTTCCATAAAATTAATTTCACTTTCGTTTAAATATTTGCTGATCTAAACCAGCGGTAGTTATTAATACGAATTTCTTCAGGACTGGGCATTGGGAAATAACGCAAATGCGTTTGGTTTCCAACAAAGAAACCGTTCTTAATCGTTCGATATTGCACTTCGGGAGAGTGAGACCGATCGACCATCTTGGTTGAAACATACTTGGTCTTTACATCGGTCAAACATTGGCGCAAATGGTCCCTGTTGCTGTAAGGCAGATTTTCCATCAACCCCATCTCCGGGTCATCAGCCAGCTCACCAAGCTGCAATTCGGTAAACACAATGGCAGGTAAACTCACCAGAGAAACCGGATTTCTAACAATCTGATCGATAAATTCCATGGGGCCCAACCGACTGACAACCATCGGTGAGACTGGAACCACTTCCTGGTAAAGGTGTAGGTGTTCTTTTCCGTTTGGAATCTGATTCGAAGGCGAGAGTTCAAGCGTACGTCCGTCCATGGTGGTCAGATAAAGATGCATCAAGGCGTCAAAATCGATGTGTTCTAATACTCTGTAAACAGAGATGTAGACAGAAGATTTCAGACTGCCGTCCTCGTGAGGCACACATCGCTCATAGGCTTCTTCAACGCGGAAATAGGGGTGACGGAAGTCAGGGTCGACTTCAAAAAACATCGCCTGTCCCCGGGATTTTTTGGCCGAACCCACCGCATAATAGGTGCCAAACTCTTCCGGGCTGAGCATTGAGGCAATCAATGCTTCAGGCAGTAAAGAAAGATAAAGGTATATTGCCATGATGAACTCCTCTTTTCAAGGGTATTGTAAATCGGGTGGTAAGCCCATTATGTTCCATTATTATTGTAACGGCAAATACCATAAAAATTGGGGCAGTTTACAACAAAAACCGAAAACCAGGATTCCAGTATCAATGAAGAGCTGAGGGAACCTTCGCAGGCAAGCGGTGCCCCTTATGTCCGGAAAATGCGGTAGCAGAAACGTCAACTTTCACAAACATAATATTAAAAGTCGAATTCGTAATTTGTTAGAAAACAAAAAACCCTCACGAGGAGGGCTTAGAGTCAGGATATTGGATGATGGCTACTTTGAAATCAGCCACTCGATAATCGCGTCCATGGGTCCCGGGTTCAATGCCAGGTGGGCGTGGTCCGCATTTGTCAGAATCTCGTGCCATTGTTCGGCAGTCAGATCTTGTGCCAGAAGGAACTCAATGTCGTGTTTGCCCTCAAGGATTTCAGTCAGATAGGCTTCCATTTGGGCGTCGTAATTTGGGTTTTGCTTATCAATCGGATAGGCAAGCGCCGGGTCATACACAGGCGCAGCTGCCTGCTCGCTGATCGGGTAAGCTTCTACCAGTGGGTCAATCGCAATGATTTCAGGTTCACCTGGGCCTTGGCTGCCAACATCGACAACCGGCAGATTGACCGTTGAGGGCTCTTCAGTAGGCTCGGCTTTGCCACAGGCTGTCAGCGCGAAGGTGAAGACCAGCAGTAAGGCAATCAACATCGTAATCTGTTTTTTCATGGTTTCCTTTCCGCTGGGGAGACCAGCATCGTTAAGATTATACCTTTTTTAAGTCTTTGGTAAACCTGGCGAGTCAAAATTCTTTACGAGCAAATCTTTCGTTTACCACCATTCAGCCTGTCGCTGCATCGGCGTCACCTGTCACCTTTGAGCAAGCGTGGTAAAAAATTGTGTTTCCAGTTCCTTGCTGCTCAAATCAGGTTTTGTCAGTATTTTCTCAGCGAACAACGGATAATGGGGGCGCAACAACTCAAGCATGCCATAAGCCACATGGCGAATCGAAAAATGGGCATTTGCGGCGCTCCGCAGTTTTATAAAATGGAAGAGTGATCGCAGATTGCACTGGCAGAATACCCGCCTGTTGAAAGCATTGGGCAAAACATAGGCCGCAATCTGTGGGCTCCAATCAGCTATCTGTTGGTAAAGTTCGGCAATCTCCTCCATGGTCGCCTTGAATTTGTCCTCGAGCCCTGCTTCGCTGATTGCCCGGGGAATGGCA
>JBBAES010000045.1:0-11585 GCA_041655815.1 Anaerolineaceae bacterium | reverse complement strand
ACTCCAGCCACTTTCAGTATTCTGCACTGTACCGATTTCGCTGACCGCTGGGAGAACAGTATCTACCCTCTGCTCAAGGCAGGCGTGATTGTGTTGGCAGACCGTTACGCGTTCACTGCCTTTGCCCGCGACGTTGCCCGCGGGAACGACCCCCAATGGGTGCGTGATATGTATTCCTTCGCTTTCATGCCAGACGCCGCGCTGTATTTTCGCGTCCCACTTGATATCGCTGTGGATCGGATCACCGGGTCGCGGGCGAAGTTGAAATATTACGAGGCCGGCATGGACTTGGGGCTCTCTGATAGTTACGAGGAAAGTTTTAAAATTTTTCAGGGTAGGATTCTGAACGAATATGACAAAATGGTCGACGAATTCGGATTGACTCAGATCGATGGCACTTTGTCAGTAAAGAACCAGCAAAAGAAAGTTCGCACGCTGATTAAACAAATTCTAAAAGATTTTGAAGGGCTGCCTAATCCCGATAAAAAGCCCATCATTGTCGAAAACCCCCAGGCTTTCAAGAAAAGAAAAAAAGGAGGGAAGTAATGGCAAGCTCTGACTTTTATGGTGCCGGTTTTCCCTATCGTGATTTCGGCAAATTGACTGGTAAGCTGATTGTGCTCGAAGGGACCGATGGCGTTGGTAGGAGCACCCAGGTGGATATGCTGCGCTATTGGCTGGAGGAAGAAGGTTACGCCGTTGCTGATACCGGTTTGACCCGGTCTGAACTGACCAAGTCAGGACTGGATGCTGCCAAAAGTGGTCACACACTGGGGCCGGTCACGATGAGTCTGTTTTACGCCTCCGATTTTGCTGACCGGCTTGAAAATAAAATCATTCCAGCCTTGCAGGCGGGTTTCATTGTTCTGTCCGACCGTTACTTCTACTCGATGATCGCACGTGACAGCATTCGCGGAATCGACAAGAATTGGTCCAGGGATCTGTATGGCATGGCACTGCGACCGCACTTGATTTTGTATCTGCAGGCATCAGTGCCTTCGTTAGTGCAGCGCCTGATTCATGGTCGCGGTCTAAACTATTGGGAATCCGGCATGGATCTGCACATGGCAGAAAACTTTTATGACAGTTTTGTGGCTTATCAGACCGAAGTGATCAAAGAACTCGAAGAGTTGGCCCGAGAGTACAATTTTGTGACAATCGATGCCGACAAACCCCCGCTGGAGATATTCGAAGACCTGAAACGACCGATCCGGCTGTTGCTGCATAGTCGGCTGACAAGATCAGAACGACCATTTTGATTTTTACTTACCCCAGGCACGCCTGGGGTTATTTTTTCGTTTTGTTTTGACTATAGATGAGGTCAAGCCTCATCTTTGCGAAGGAGAATTGTGAAAGTCAGCGCGGAAGCGATCAACGTCTATGGAGCAAAAATCACATACGAACACCTCTCAGCTATGCAGGCTGAAGTGGAAGGCGTTAAGATCGGCGCTGATATCGAATATATCCATCGCATGCGTGTGGCCACCCGCCGGCTGCGCAGTGCTCTACGAATCTTTCGAGCCAGCTTCCCCAAGCAGGAGTATAAGCGGTATACAAAAGATATTCGGGCGGTGACGAGAGCGCTGGGAGCGGCACGCGATCTGGATGTCCACCTGGAACTGCTTGAAAAACTCCCTCCCCAGTTCAATGATCCCATGCTTGCCCCCGGTATCAATCGCTTGCAATTGCGCCTGAAGCAACAAAGGCAGGAAGCCCAGAGTTCAGTTATTGAGGCGATGACGACGCTGGAAGAGGATGAAACCCTGCGAAAGATCGCTCGCTGGGCTGCGCCGTGGTTGGAGAAGAGTGAGAGTGTCTACCTTTATTCTCCGGCATTGTACGAACTGGCCTTCTCAAGCATTAGGACGCGTTTACAGGAGATGATGGTTTTCGATCAGGCGGTCCGAAATGAGACCAACATAACCGAGTTGCATGCCATGCGCATCAGCGCGAAACGGCTGCGCTATACCATGGAGGTGTTTGAAAACCTCTATGGTGATGAAATCAAGCCCTTCATCAACCAGATTAAAAAACTGCAGGACCTGTTGGGCTCAATTCATGACGCCGATGTTTGGATGGAGCTGATACCGACCTTTATCAAAGAGGAGGAGGAGCGAATCCGCACCTATTTCGGTCACACCCGCCCGTTACGCAGACTCTTGCCTGGCTTGAAAGCCTTTAGCGCCAACCGCAAAATCAACCGGGATGAAGACTATCACAGCTTTATCCAGGAATGGGATAAAACGCTCGAATCCGGTCTGTGGGAAAAACTGG
This sequence comes from Anaerolineaceae bacterium, assembly GCA_041655815.1. GTDB lineage: Bacteria > Chloroflexota > Anaerolineae > Anaerolineales > Anaerolineaceae > Mesolinea. Next base: position 9,311 of record JBBAES010000045.1, on the reverse strand, counting down.
GATCCCTCATAAACGCACCCCTGGACGTTGGGGAAGCAATCAAACTGCTCCAGAAGATGGAGAGACCTGAGGAAACTGATCAAAACCAGACGAAGTGACTGAGGCGATAATCGGATTGTTTTTACCAGGGCGATCTGGTTTGCCATTTATTCTTCTTCGTTCAGCCCACGTTCCATGCGTTTCAGAAAGTAGTAGTTTATCAGCGCAATCAATGCCATTGCTAAGAACAATATCAGGTAACTGATCAGGATGTTTTTATTGCCTATCATCATCGTGAATTCAGACATCCCACCAATCCCCGCGATTAGGGTCAGAGGCATAAAAATCGTAGTGATGAGGGTAAGGCGACGCATGATGGCATTGGTGTGGTTAGAGGTTTGTGCCATTCGATTACTGATCATGGATAGACGGATTTCCATCAGACTGGTTACCTGGTCGCGTGCGGTTTCTGTGATCTCGTAGTGAAGGGCCAGGTGATCATAAATATCCCGAAAAAATATGATCGCTTTATCGCTAATGAAAGGACTGTCCTTGCGAATCAGTTTACTGAGCACCTCGCGTTCATAAAAAACCGATTTTCGCATAACCGATAAGGCACGCCGTGAGTCCAACAAACGTGACAGGTCAAAATCGCGTGAATCGCCAAGGATCTTGTCTTCATCTTGATCTAATTTGTTCTCGATCTGGTCAATCGCCTGGAACTTGTGATCAACTACATTGTCGATAATCAGATGTAAAAGAAAAGAAGGTCCTTTTTTGATTCTTTGACTTTCTCGTTCGACTGCCCGTTCAATGCCTGCTAAGAGCGGTTGACCGGAAAGGTCGCGCTTTGTAGCAGTAATAATGAAATTGGAACCAATAAATAAATCCAATTCGTGTGTGAAGACCTCATCGAGAGTGCTTTCGAAGATGTTGAAAATGATAAAAGAGTAGTTTGGGAACAAATCTAATTTAGGCAGCTGATCTTCATTGAGGACGTCTTCGATAGAGAGGGGGTGAAGATGCAAGTCAGTTATGAGTGGTTCCAGGTCAGCTAAATCTGGGTCACAGTAATCCAACCAAAGGTAGCCACCAGAATCGACCGCTGCAAGACCATCTTTTATGGATGAGAGCGAGGAGATCCTGCCACTTTCATCAATAAAAAAGAAGCGAGAATAAGGCGATGGTAGGTCACCCGACTTGTCTTCAGGTTGATTTTCGGTCATGTCTCTCCTGATGGGAAGGCTTTCTGTTAAACAATTTAATCATTGGTGAAAATGGATTCCAGTTCAACAGCCGGGCAAAGCGCCAAATTGATGTGGTCCGCTTTGACTGGATTATGCGGCGCTTGCGCCACATTTTTGACAGACCGGCAACAGCCGAACGTTTTGCGCGCCAGATTGCCTTTCTGGTGGGCATAAAAAAAGCAGCTATTATGTAAATCAGATTGGCGAGCAGATGGGCTGGCAACAAGAGCCAGAAAAGCAGCCCGGGCATGTTCTTGACGAAGGTCCAGATCAGATTACGCTGACCATAAAACGTTGAGAATTCGCTTCTTTTGCCTGTACTGCCAGAGCCGACGTGATACACCACCGCGTCTGGCAAATAAAGACAGCGATAGTCCACCAGTTGCAAGCGCATATCGAGATCAACGTCCTCCATATAGGCAAAAAAGTCTTCATCAAAACCAGCGACTTCCTCAAAACCCTCACGGGGATAAACACCAGCAGCGGCGCAAGCGCTCATGACCTCTACCGGGTGCCTTTCGGAGGCAGATACAGGTCGGTTGTGATTGTGACGAAATGCCAATCCACTGGCGTGAACCACATTCCATTCGCCATCAAGCAGGGCAGGGTTGTCAGCCTGGATAAGCCGGGAGGCGAAAAAATGATTGGGATGAGTCAGAATGGAATTTGAGATGGTTTCCAACCAGTTTGGCACTGGGAAGGCATCGCCATTTAGCAAAACCAGATAGTCTCCTTTAGCACACCTGACAGCATAGTTATTCCCAGCGGCAAATCCGAGGTTGGTGTCAGAACGCAGTAAATGGAGATTCAGGTTGGAATGTTGCGCCAGAACCAGAGGGTCAGGGGGTTCCTCCGACCCATTATCAAGCAAGATTACCTCGAAATCTTTCAGGGTTTGTTCTTCCAACGCCTGGAGACTGCGCGGCAGATATTGGGCGCTTTTCCAGAACAAGATGACGACGGAGAAGAACGGCTTGGTCATATTCACTTTTTCCTGACCACTATATTATAGTTTAGGTATGGTGAAATGAACGGGGTATTATTGGGCGAATGGTTTTGGAATAGCTGTATAGTACACTGATATGGTAAAGCGATATTCCCAGGCCCGCCTTCCCAAATCATATGCGCGCGTTTGATCATACGTTTGATGATTGCAGTCTATAAAAGAGTAAACTTAAGACTCCCACCGGTCATCTGGGTGAGAGTATTAAGTCATAGAGTATCGAAAGGAACGTAGATCATGGACCGATATAAGAAGATTAAAGAGATGGAGATTATTCTAGATACTTATCGAGAGAAAGTAGATAGAATGAATGAAATGTTGGATTCTTTTGAAGAATATCACCATGACTATCAAAAACTTATGGAGTATTACGGCAGTCAGGAATACATGGATGATATAAATGATGCGAATAAAGGATTGATTCCTTCCGATATAAAATGTGGTGTTTTATCAGAAGACGCTGTATGGGATCTCATTGGTGACAATTATGAAGTCGCTATTAAGATGTTAGAGGTTGCGACCAATATGATTAGAAGGCGCTAAAACTATCTCTAGTGGATTGGACGCGTTTTCCTGAAGTAACATTCCCACCACTGGGCTGGTTTTTCTAAAATTCTTTATTTTGCGCCTTTTTCCTAGCATACTACGTCACAATTGCCTCTGTCCTAGGCTATCTTTGATCGGGTCTGAGGGACCTTCAAATCAGGAATCTCAAAAATAATGATCACTTAAGGCATCTGAATGCTTTGGTTGATGCGGGCTGAGCTTCCTTCCAATTCCACAAACGAAATGCTTTTGGTAAACCCTGCATTCTTCGCTTGATTTCAGCATTGTAATTATTCAGACAGCTTGATCTGTTCTTTGAGAGTCTCTCGTTTTTGTTTTGTGTCAAACGAAATTAGGTCAGAAATGCACTTCTTTTGTCCCTTCCTTGATATCTCCTTTGAAACGTATACTTTGGTCTGGTGCCGGAAAAATGGATAAGCGCCAAGAGGCAAAAGCTATACCTAGGATAACGAGAGTCCAAAATGGCAAGGATGACAAAAAGGCAATATACAGAACCATTCATATGCGAAACAGTCGAATTGATCAGAAGCAGTGGAAAGAGTCAGGCTTAGATTGGTCGCGAAATAGGTATCAGTGATCGAAACATCTCTCGCTGGTGGAAGGAGTGGTCAAGAAGACAATCAAGACGAAGCACAAACCGTGAGCAAAGAAATCTACAAGGCTATGCAGGAGGAACTTCGTCAGGTGGCGGAGGAAGCGCTGTAATTTCATCTAGGAATAAGAAGATGATTATACGGTTAAAGTATTGTTTGAAGTCGTACAGATATGCTGCAGTGGTTCTTATGCCTGGAAACAGAGCAAGCCAGGAAAACGCGTCATGGAAGATGATCTGATGAAGCGCATGATGTAACCCGTATTCATCGAGACTAAACAAACCTCCGGCGGTCGCCGGCTCAAGGCCGGCTTGAAAAGAGTTGGGATCAGCACCTCAAGACGACGTCTGCATCGAGGACCAGAAACGTTTATATAATCGGGCAAAATTCTATTCATTTGAGGATTTCAAGAAACAACTTAGAAAACACAACCAGCGTACTAACAATATACCGATGCGCCCATTCAAGATCTTATCTCCTGTTCAATTCTTATCACGGAATGTCAAATATGTTTGACAATCCTATAACCCAAATTTTATTTAAGATAATTGCTTAGTAAAATTCACATATTGCACAGTCGGGGCAGATGTACACGGTCAAATCGAAGAAATTTAAAGAAAAGATGGCCGCAAGGATAGAGATAAGCTGAAATATAAACATGCGGCCAGCGGGTCCCCAAAAATAAGTCTGGTTATGGGAACCATCTTATTCTGACTTGGGTCTGGATCTTGATTGTGGCAGTCGTCGTAATTACGGGATATTGGGTGATACAGCTGACCAATCAACGACGAGTGAATGTGAACACCCAGCCAACAGAAATGACCGTCTCAGAGGCAGCAAAGCTTGACCCAGCGTAATGGTTCCCCTTGAACATGCGCCAACAAACAGAATGGAATGAAAACCATATTGGATGAGCGACGTTGATTCCTCTTGGAGACCTCCCAATACGGCTGGATGAATTGCCGAAAGACAGGAAAATTATCGTTGTTTCCAGATCTGGAAAACGTAGCGATCAGGGCAGAGATACTTTGCTGAATGTGGGATTTGGCACTGTGAGTAATTTGGCAGGAGGTATGAACGATGGGGTCAGCCAAGGTCTACCAGTTGTGACTGAGCCTTGACCTGTCATCATTTTCGCGATTTCCGCCATCCGTTGGCAATTGCGTCCTCCTCGGTACAGAACCATCTTTCGCCAAACATTGGCGTAATAACAGTAGGGGCATAGTATTCTTGCTCAGGTGCGTGAAAAATTCTTTCTTTTGAGGAATACGAGATATTACCTTTGATATCGCAACCATTAAGGTGGGCTTTGCATCCCGTTGGGCAAGAATATTCAGCAACTTCAGTTAACTTTTTATGTAATATCGAGAAGGCTCTTAATTTATATTCGGAAGAACCCCAGTCGGTCACCTCAGGTTCATTATGAACCATCGTTTTAAAAGCTTCAGTTTCTGTCGCACTTAATTCCTGAGTTGTGTCTGGCGCAGAAGTCATGGACAGTTGGTCTGTTATAGAAGTGATTGGGAGATGGTCTTCCATCTTTCTATTGGCGGAAGAGCATGAAGTACAAATATAAAGCAAAGTAAGTATGATCTGACCCGTTTTTTGAGATAGACGTATCACTTTCTTGTAGTCCCTTTTCCCCCTATTATATTGATCGTTATCATCATTTACCTTAAGAGAAAGCTGAAATAGTATTCACGCGAAAAATAAGTTCCGCTAACCATTGACAAGAGGTGAAAAAAGCTGTCACAAAAAACGGAGTTGTCTTCAATATGTATTAAGGCATCTTTCCTCATTTTCCTTTGAATTCCGTATGTTTCAATTGAACGAAATTTATGTCTAACCCTATCTACCCTTCCTATGATAAAATTGGAAATTGTTTATTACGTAAATTCAAAGGAGAATTGATTGGCTAACATTGCAAAACCTGTCTACGATTCTGCCAACAGAGCTTCGCCGGCATTGGCTGAGTTAAGAGAAATTAAAAATTACCGATACTTGCTTGGGCAGCTCATCCGTCGGGATATCCTGACCAGGTACAAACGATCGTTTCTTGGTGTTGCTTGGACAATGCTCAATCCACTTGGCACGATGCTAATCCTTTCCATCGTGTTTTCCAACTTATTCAATGCTGTTCAACCTTACCCTGTTTACATCCTAAGTGGCTTGATTGTGTGGAATTTCTTTTCCCAATCTACCAACGCAGCGATCAGCGGTTTGGTTTGGGGAGGAGGTATGCTTACCCGGATATACATTCCCCCAACCATATTTGGGGTGTCGGCAATTGGAACTGCTTTGGTAAACTTATTGCTATCGATTGTACCTTTAATTCTAGTTATGCTGGTCACCGGAGCGGTCATCCCATGGACGATAGTATTCCTGCCTGTCTCCATATTAATAGTGACCGGTTTCGCGCTTGGGTTTGGGCTGATCATCTCTTCACTAGCAGTGTTCTTCCCGGATGTTTCAGAAATGTACCAGATTGTACTGACCGCCTGGATGTATCTCACTCCTATTATTTACCCTGAGACTATCATTCCAGAAAATTGGCTGGCCTTCTATCGGCTCAATCCCATGTACTGGATGGTTAAAATGTTCCGATTACCAATATTTGATGGCAGGATCCCTACCTGGGCTGAATTGTGGCCTGCTCTGGTTTGGTCAGTGCTGACCCTAGTAATCGGCTGGCTGTTTTTTACTTCAAAAACTGATGAGTATGCCTACCGTGTCTGAGTTAAACGCCCCCCGTGCTGAGATTGTTGCAGAACCGATCATCCTGTTGGACGATGTTTCTGTGCACTATCGGATACCCTCTGAGCGGATTGGTTCGATTAAAGAATATGCCATTCGCGTATTGCAGCGGAAAGTAAAGTACCGCAAATTTTCCGCATTGAACAAGGTCAGCCTGACAGTCAACCGCGGTGAAGTATTCGGAATCATAGGAAACAATGGTGCTGGAAAAAGCACCATGCTTAAGGTGATTTCAAAAGTTCTACGACCCAACCAAGGTTGCGTCAGAGTTTGGGGAAAAATTGCACCATTGCTGGAATTGGGTGCAGGTTTCCATCCTGAACTCAGTGGGAGAGAGAATATTTTTTTGAATGGCGCTTTATTGGGTTATGGGAAGCACGAAATGGAATCCGTGTTCGATGAAATCGTCGAGTTCTCTGAATTAGGAAATTTTATCGAGGCGCCAATTCGCACCTATTCTTCTGGTATGTCTGCCCGGTTAGGTTTTGCGGTAGCCACTGCACATATCCCTGAAATCCTGATTCTTGACGAAATTCTGAGTGTCGGTGATGAAGCTTTCCAGAAAAAAAGCCGTGATCGCCTTCAAAATTTCCAGAAACAAGGAGCAACAGTGATAATGGTTTCCCATGGTCTGGACAGCATGATCGCTATGTGCGATCGATTGGTATGGCTGGACCACGGGAGCGTGCGTATGATTGGTGAGCCAGTTGAAGTTGTTGCCGCTTATCGGGGAGAAAACTTGTAATGGAATATATTCCCACTGCTATTCTAGACGTGGCCCTAATTAAGCCCAAGGTTTTAGGTGACCGTCGGGGCTATTTTATGGAAACTTTCCGCCAAAATGAGTTTGATCGGCATATAGGCCCGACCAATTTTGTACAGGATAATCATTCCGGCTCAAAGCAAGGGATTTTGCGTGGACTGCATTATCAGCTAAAATGTACACAGGGAAAACTTGTGCGCGTAGTCGTTGGTGAAGTTTTTGATGTCGCGGTGGACCTGCGCCTGGGTTCCCCGACCTTTGGAAAATGGGTCGGCAGCGTGCTTTCAGCGGAAAACAAGCTTCAGCTTTGGGTGCCTGAGGGTTTCGCACACGGCTATTATGTCATGAGCGAATGGGCAGAATTTGTTTATAAAACCACTGACTATTACGCTCCGGAATGGGAGCGCAGTTTATTGTGGAATGATCCCGCAATCGGAATCGACTGGCCTTTAATCGATGGCCAGCCACCCAAACTTTCCGGCAAAGATTCCGCAGCCCCCTTGCTGAAAGAGGCAGAAGCCTTTCCAATAGGATGGATGACAGATAACAAGGAGAGCAAATGAAACAAATTTTGGTCACCGGTGGGGCGGGCTTTATCGGCTCCAACTTTATCCATTACCTGCTGCAGCAAGACAAGGAAGCATCTGTGGTTAATCTCGACGCGCTGACCTATGCCGGTAGTCTGGAAAACCTTAAAACCCTGCCCGATCCTGACCGGCATGTATTTGTACATGGCAATATCACTGATCGCGCTCTGCTTGACCGGCTGTTCAGTGAGCATAAAATTGACACCGTGATCAATTTTGCGGCTGAATCGCATGTGGATCGGTCTATTCTCAACCCCGGAGTTTTCGTGGATACCAATGTGGTTGGAACCTACACCCTTCTGGAAGCTGCCCGCCGTGCCTGGCTGGTGGATAAAATTGTACCCATCGAAGAAGCGCGTTTCCATCACGTTTCTACTGATGAGGTCTTTGGCACGCTCACTCGAGACGAACCGCCCTTTGAAGAAGAAACCCCCTATCAACCGCGCTCGCCTTATGCGGCCGCCAAAGCCTCAAGCGATCATTTTGTGCGTGCCTATAACATCACTTTTGGTTTGCCAATCAGCATCAGCAATTGTTCTAACAATTACGGTCCACGCCAGTTTCCTGAGAAACTGATTCCGTTAATGATATTGAACGCGCTCAACGGCAGACCTCTGCCAATTTATGGGGACGGAATGCAGATCCGTGATTGGCTCTACGTGGATGATCACTGTGAAGCCATCCTGCGGATTATCAAAAATGGGCGGGTTGGCGAAACCTATTGCGTGGGAGGCGACAATCAACCGCCGAATATCGAGATTGTCAACACCATCTGCGAGATTCTGGACGAATTGCAGCCAGACTCCGCGCATGTTCCTCACAAACAACTGATCACGTATGTCGCTGACAGGCCTGGGCATGATCGACGTTATGATATCGACATTACGAAAATCGAGCAGGAATTAGGCTGGAGGCCCAGTTATGACCTGCGTCAGGGTTTGGTTGACACAGTCCAATGGTACATTGATAACCCTGAATGGGTGCAATCGATCGTTCGGCAATCGGATTATGATGCCTGGTTGGCAAAAAACTACGGAGACAGGAAGGCGTGACATGAAAGGGATTATTCTGGCAGGCGGGAAAGGCACCCGATTATATCCATTGACCCTGGGGATCAGTAAACAACTGTTGCCGGTCTATGACAAACCAATGATCTATTACCCGCTTTCCATGCTCATGCTGGCAGGGATCCGTGAGATCCTTGTGATCACCACTCCTGAAGACAGTCAGCAGTATCAACGGTTACTGGGAGATGGCAGCCAGCTGGGGATGCGCTTTGAATATGCCGTTCAGGCAGAGCCGCGTGGTTTGGCAGATGCTTTTCTGATTGGCAAGGAGTTTATCGGTGATGATAAAGTTTGCCTGATTTTGGGAGACAACATTTTCTACGGTCAGGGCATGCCTGCTATCCTGCGAAGCGCAGCCGAACAAGAGCATGGTGCGGTTGTGTTTGCTTACCCTGTACGCGACCCCGAACGCTATGGTGTGGTTGAATTTGATCAGGATGGCAAAGCAATCAGCCTGGAAGAAAAACCTCTCCGTCCGCGTTCAAAATACGCCGTGCCGGGGATTTATTTTTATGACAACCGCGTTGTGCGCTATGCTGAAGAATTAGAACCTTCCCCTCGGGGTGAAATCGAAATCACAGATATCAACAAGCGATATCTTGATGATGGTGAGCTTTCTGTGAAGGTCCTTGGGCGTGGGATTGCCTGGCTGGATGCCGGCACGCACGAAAGTCTGCTGCAGGCCTCCATGTTTGTACAGGCTGTGGAAGAGCGGCAGGGCATGATGATCTCCTGTATTGAAGAAATCGCC
>JBBAES010000044.1:0-11691 GCA_041655815.1 Anaerolineaceae bacterium | reverse complement strand
CCGCTTATCGGCGCCGTGGCAACGCTGATTTCGTTTATCTTAATCAGCCTGGTTCTGTCGCCGGCTTTCCAGGCCCGGGGAATTGCAGCCGCGAATACGCTGTCTTACTCCTTCATGTCGTTGTTGCTTTTGTTTTTGTTGAACCCCTTCTTATCATTCAAACTCAATCTCTCTAAGTCGCTGATTCGAGGGCTACTTGGAGCGGTCCTCGGCGGTGCAGTGGCTTTTGTAGTTTTGACCTTCGTGCCTCAAATTTCGGGGACGTTCATCGGGGCGATTGCAGGCGGAGCGCTGGGTCTCGTGGTTGCTGCCTTCGTCATCCGACCGGAATTGGTGAAATTGCGGCAGCTGTGATCTAAGAGGCTGTCTGGATTCAACTGTATTTGGACAGCTTCAGCCATGGGCAAGCAACCGGCCTGTTATTCTGTTTGCGATCATATTTCGCTGTGACGATTTAGACCCTGCTGCCATACAAATCGTACGGGCCTACCGCCTCGATTTTCACCTGAATCATTTCGCCGGTCGAAGCCAGCCCATTGGCGACCGCCAACCCGTCAATTTCGGGCGCGTCCCGATAGCTGCGTCCAATAATCACCTCTTGCTCTTGATCAACTCCCTCAACCAGGATATCGAGCGTTTTGCCAACAAGAGTCTGCTTTTTTTCCAACGCTGATCGTGACTGTAATTCCATCAAAGTCTCACGACGGGCTTCTTTTGCGTCCTGGCTGATAGGATCACCCAAACTTTCAGCAAAGGTGCCGACCTCGGGCGAATAGGTGAACACGCCCATGTGGTCAAATTCGATTTTCTCAACAAACCTGTATAATTCCTGGAAATTTTCATCTGTTTCGGTCGGGAAACCGACGATAAAGGTTGTTCTTACCACCAGGCCGGGGATGCGTTTGCGCATCGTCTTGATAGTTCTTTTGACCCATTCGATATCAGAAGGCCGTCGCATACTTTTCAACACTTCTGGGCTGGCGTGCTGTAAGGGAATGTCGAGATAAGGTAAAAGTTGATTGGAACTTGCCATCAACTCGATCAGGTCATCTGAAATCATTCCAGGGTAGGTGTAAAGCAGGCGGAGCCAGGAAACATCGGGGATTTCGGGCAAAACCTTTCGTAAGAGCTTGGTCAAACCGTCTGTCTCACCGCGATCCGCGCCGTAGGCGGTCACATCCTGTGCGATCAGGTTGATTTCCTTTACGCCCACTTCCTGCAAGAATTGAGCATCACGGATGACGTCAGCCACCGGGCGGCTGACCAGGCTGCCCTTGATGCCCGGGATGGCGCAAAAGGCGCAGGAGCGATGGCAACCATCACCAATTTTCAAATAGCTGCTGCCGCCCTGAATAGCGGTGTAAGAGGCGCCTGACTCGTAATGCAGAGAGGGATAGTCCTGGTAGCGGGTGACCTCGCCTTCCACTCCGAGCTGGTGGATCAGCGGGATGATGTCCGCCAGCCGGCGGGTTCCAATCAATCCATCAACGCCCGGGTGTTGATTGAGCAAGTTCTCGCGCCATCTTTCGGCCAAACAGCCGGTCACGATTAGTTTTTGTCTGGACTTCTTGGTTTGCGCCAGTTCCCACAGCGTGTCCTGCGATTCCTGACGGGCATCGTGGATAAAGCCACAGGTGTTGACCAGGATATATTCAGCCTGAGTGGGTGAGTCTGTGTAGGTCAAACCTTCTGCTTCCAGCAATTGCGCCATGACATTTGAATCGACCAGATTTTTCGCGCATCCCAGGCTGACGAGATGAAAGCTGTTTTTCTTCATGTTTTCTTTATTCCTGTCTGGCTGTTAGTCTTCAGGGAGATCCACAATGGGCAATTCAGCCATGCCCTCAGCGCTGAAAAGCAGCCTTGCGGGGGTGCCGATCACGTCGGAAATCGGCTCAAGCGATTGCTGGTTGAAAATGATTTCGATGGAGGCGATATTGCCAGTTTCCAGTTCGATTTGCTCTTCACCAGTATAGGTGAGCACATTACCGGCAGATTGCCGACCCTGAAAGAGCACCTCTCTATCGGATGTCACTCTCAGCCAGGTGTTTTGGCGAATGAGCAGGACAATTTCGAGGTTTGATTCGGTTTCAGAAGCGATATAAAATGGAGTCGAGGTCGGTATGACCTGAACAGATTCTTCCTCGACCGTTGCTTCAATTGGAGTTGCGATTTCGGTTGGTTCGGAAAGCAAAATATCCGCGACAGCCGGCAATGTGCCGGTGGGCTCCGGGTCATTTTGCAGGAAAGTCATTCGCGAGATCCCCCAAATGAGAAATCCCACGATTCCCACGATCATCAGAGTGCCAAAGAACAGATCGAGCGTGAAGAAGCGTCTCAGGTTGACCAAAAATGGCGGCAAAACCTTGATCGGTCGAACAGTGCGTTTTTTGCCGCTGGATTTTTCTGTCCGGCGTTTTTGGATCGCGTCCGCGTAACGAATCATGATGGCCGCAACGTCCAGGTTGAGGAAGCGCGTGTAAGCCTGCAGAAGACCTCTAAACTGCATAGGGTTGATGAACGCATCCAGGTCGCCACGTTCAATATTCCGCAGCTGATCCTCGGGGATGTGCGTTTCTTCTTCAATCACATCCCAAGTTACATTGAGATAACGCCTGCGGGCAGCCAATTCCCTTCCGATAGCCATCAGGTCCTCAGCAGATTCGGATGGCTCTTCACTTTTTGTCGCTTCGTCTTGCGTGTCTTGCAGAAGGGGTTGTTTTATAGTGGGAGTTTGTTGTGGCGTAGGCTCGACATTTTCAACGATCTTTTTGTCGATACTATCAGTAACCGGCTGAACCACTTCAAGGGTGTCTGAAGGTGTTTGAGGGGCTGCTGTTGCGACCACCACCTCGGGCTCAGGCTCATCTTCCAACCCCAAAAAGTCTGCGTACAGCTTCAAAAATCCTTTGGTCTGCGTGCTCGAACTGAGTTCAGAATACTCTTCGTCCTCAAGGTCTTGCAATATCGCCAGACGAATACGCGTGGCCGATGCCACCTGTTCCAGTGAGATATTTCGTCCCTCCCGGATTTTTTTAAGATCGGAACCTGAATAAGCCATGATTGATGATTCTAACAAAAAATCAGCCTGCTGGGTTAACCCAGCAGGCTGCTACCCTTATTGCCTGAAAAAATTATTCTGCAGTCTCTTCAGTTTCGCTGGTTTCGATTTCGACCTCTTCGATCACTTCCACTTCGAATTCTTCGATTTCTACGAATACTTCTTCAACTGGCGGCGTATAGACTTCGCCTTCCCGGTGGACAATGACACGGATTTCTGGAACCAGGTCGAGCGTAAGGCTGACAGGGATGATATATTCTCCCAGTTTGCGGATTGGCTCTGTGATCAGTTGCTGGCGGTCGAGTTCGATGCCTTTTTCTTCTTTGATTCGATCGATAATGCTCTGTGCAGAGACAGAACCGTAGAGTTTGCCAGTTTCACCAGCCTTGACCGGGAAGAAGAGTTCAAGTACGGCCAGCACATCGGCAACGCTTCTCAGTTCTTCGTTAAGGACAGCGCGGCGCTCGGTAGCTTTCTTGGCTATCATCTCGGAAACTTTGGCTGATTTATCAGTAGCGGGAATGGCAAAACCCTGAGGGATGAGATAGTTGCGGCCGTAGCCATTGGCAACTTTTTTAATGTCGCCGGCACGACCTAATTTATAAACGTCCTTAATTAACAATACTTTCATTTCTAGCCCTTTCTGTGCTAAGTGTGTTTTGTCGGATGAAGGGTACAACATCCAAGCCGGTCAATATTACCATAAAACACGAAAGGCAAGAGGGAAATCGCAGCCCAATTTGAATCATTCCTGACGACGACAAAGTGATCCTGTCTCCCTAAAGATATATTTCTTCGCTGATGCATAGAATTACTGGCCTACGAAACTTGAAACGCAAGACACACATTATGACGGCCCTACTTTCATCGTTTCAAGGCTCTATCAGGTATAATTTACATGTTAACCAACAACCTATCATTGAGGAGAGGTATGACAGACAAGACAAAATTTGAAAACTGGCAAAACAAAGTCTATTATCCCGCCATCAAGCGCTTTCCTGAAAGAAAAGAACAGTTCAAAACATCATCAAACATACCCATCCCAGCGGTTGTTCCGCCTGAACGAATCAACCCGCAACAATTCGATCAACTCGGTCTTCCGGGTGGGTACCCTTACACCAGGGGCGTCCAACCGACCATGTATCGCGGCCGACTCTGGACCATGCGCCAGTATGCCGGGTTTTCCAGCGCGGAAGAATCCAACCAACGCTACCGTTTTTTGCTCGATCAAGGACAGACCGGTCTGAGTGTGGCCTTTGACCTGCCGACCCAAATTGGTTACGACGCGGACGACCCTATCGCTCTGGGGGAGGTTGGAAAAGTGGGTGTTTCGATCTCGTCAATTGAGGACATGGAAGCCCTTTTCAAGGATATCCCGCTGGACAAAGTTTCTACCAGCATGACCATCAACGCGCCTGCCGCAGTGCTTCTGGCGATGTACGTTGCCGTCGCCAAGAAACAGGGTGTGCCTTCTACCGCGCTGCGCGGAACGATCCAGAATGACATTCTCAAGGAATATATCGCTCGTGGAACTTATATCTTCCCGCCTAAGAGCAGCATGCGTCTGATCACGGATACCTTTCATTACTGCCAGCAGGAAGTGCCGAACTGGAACTCGATCAGTATTTCCGGCTACCACATCCGCGAAGCTGGCTCCACAGCCGTGCAGGAAGTCGCTTTCACGTTGGCAAACGCGATCGCTTATATCGATGCCGCCATCAAGACTGGCATGGATGTGGACGAATTTGCCGATCAGTTGTCCTTCTTCTTCAATTCTCACAACAATTTCCTGGAAGAAATTGCCAAATTCAGGGCGGCTCGCCGGCTTTATGCCAATATCATGCGCGACCGCTTCGGCGCGACCAATTGTAAATCGGAACGGCTGCGCTTCCACACTCAGACCGCTGGCTCGACCTTAACCGCCAGGCAGCCTGAAAACAACGTTGTCAGGGTGACACTGCAGGCACTGGCAGCTGTTTTGGGAGGCACACAATCGCTGCACACCAACAGCATGGACGAGGCGCTCTGGCTGCCGACACAAAAATCAGTACAGGTGGCCTTGCGTACCCAACAGATCATCGGCTATGAATCAGGTGTCGCGGATTCGGTTGACCCGTTGGCTGGCTCTTACCTGGTGGAATACCTTACCGATGAAATCGAACAACAGGCTGGTGAATACATTAAAAAAATCGATGACCTGGGAGGGGCGCTTGCCGCAATTGAGAGCGGCTACATCCAAAACGAAATCCAGGAAGCCGCCTTCCAGGCGCAGCGCAACCTCGAAAACGGTGAAGAAATTGTCGTCGGTGTCAACAAATTCCAGGTAGAAGAAAAAATCTCGCTCGAATCACTGAAAATGGACCCCCGCATTGAACAAGATCAGCACGAACGTCTGGCTGCCTTGCGCGCTTCACGTAATCCGGAACAAGTTGAAACTTTATTAAATAAACTCGAGCAAGCCGCCGGGAGTGATGCCAATATGATGCCGATTATTATCGAATGTGTTGAAAACAAACTTACTTTGGGTGAGATTTGTGGCCGACTGAGAAAAGTTTGGGGTGAATATGTGGCCCCCAATTACATCTAAAGGAGAAATATGGCAAAAATTACCAAACTCAACCATGTCGCCATCGTCGTTCGGGATATCGAAGAATCGCTTAAGTTTTGGGAAGATAGCCTGGGGCTCAAGCTTGACCATATCGAAGTGGTTCCAACACAGCATTCCAGGGTTGCCTTTCTCCCCGTGGGTGACAGCGAGATTGAGCTGGTTCAACCAACCAGCAGCGAGACCGGGCTGGCTGCCTACCTCGAAAAACGCGGTGAAGGTATGCACCACTTGTGTATGGAGGTCGATGATATCGACGCGAAACTAGCAGAATTGAAAGAGAAAGGCGTGCGCCTGATCAACGAGATCGCTGAAGTTTTGCCGGGACGAAAAATGGCTTTCATCCACCCTAAAGCCGGCAATGGCGTCTTGGTTGAATTGTATCAATTAACTGACTGATCTACTTAAAGGTTCAGGAGCTGACATGATTATTAAAAACGGAAATATCGTCACATGGTCACAGCCCAACCAAATTTTGGAAGGGCATGAAATCCTGGTACAGGATGGTTTGATCCAGGAAATCGCGCCTGAAGGTCAGCTGACCACGAAATTCCCGCAAGAAGAAATCCTTGATGCGCAAGGCCAATTAGTCATGCCCGGCAATATCTGCGCTCATACCCATTTCTACGGAGCCTATTCACGCGGGATGGCTATTCCCGGTGAGCCGCCGGACAATTTTTCCAAAATCCTGGAAAATTTGTGGTGGAAACTGGACAAAGCTCTGGACGAAGAGGGTGTACGTTATTCCGCTCTGACTTTGCTTGTCGACGCCATTAAATATGGCACAACCACCATTATCGACCACCATGCTTCGCCGAATTTTATAGACGGCTCGCTGGATGTGGTTTATGAAGCTGTCAGGCAATCCGGTTTGCGCTCAGCCCTCTGTTACGAAGTGACTGACCGCGATGGGCCAGAACGAGCGATAGCCGGGATCAGGGAGAACAGTCGCTTTATCAGCAGAGTCCAGGCTGGTGAGATTTCCCCGATGGTGAAGGCACATTTTGGTTTACATGCCAGCCTGACTGTTTCTGACGATACTCTGGATCGCTGCGTTGAGGAAAATGACAACCGGGTTGGGTTTCATGTGCACGCTGCCGAAGGAATCGTTGACCAGGAAGATTCGCTGGCAAAGTATGGCAAACGCGTGGTGGAACGCTTCTGGGATAAGCACATCCTGAGCGAGCGCAGTATTCTGGCACACGGAATTCACCTTTCTGAAAATGAAATTGAGCTCCTGGTCAAGAGTCAAAGCTGGCTGACCCACCAGCCGCGCTCTAACATGAACAACGCGGTTGGGGTGGCAGAAGTTGAGCGGCTATTGGAGGGCGGCGTCAATTTGTGTTTGGGTAATGACGGCTTTTCCAACGCCATGTGGCAGGAATGGTTCTTCACTTACCTGCTACAGAAAGATCACAAGGGCGATCCGAGGGCGATGAATGGCTATGATGTCATCAAGGTTGCCGTAACCAATAATTCAAGGTTGGCCACCCAAATTTGGGACGGATTGCGCGTAGGCACGATACAACCAGGGGCTGCGGCAGACCTTATTTTTGTCGATTACCATCCCATCACCCCGATGAATGCTGGCAACTTGCCCTGGCATATCCTGTTTGGTTTTCGCGACGGCATGGTCACGATGACGATGGCGGGCGGAAAAGTGTTGATGAAAGATCGTCGGCTCTTGTTCCTGGATGAAGCAGAAATTGCTGAAAAATCACGCGAAATCGCTGCTCAAACCTGGGCACGTGTCGCGCAAATGTAAAGGAAATCAGATGAAGTATATGCTCGGAATTATCGGTGGTACAGGAAAAGAAGGCAGCGGGCTCGGTTATCGTTGGGCTTTGGCTGGTCATAAGGTGATCATTGGGTCTCGCCAGAAAGAAAAAGCGCTGCAAGCGGTTGATGCATTGAAACAAAAAATCGGCGATCAACCGGTCGAGATTTCTGGAATGGCGAACGAGGATGCGGTCAGAGCCTGTGATATTGCGGTAATAACCGTTCCATTCAGCGCGCATGCCGCTACACTTGAAGGGCTGAAAGAAGAACTGCAGGGAAAATTGCTGATTGACGTCTGCGTTCCTCTGCAACCTCCTAAAGTGACCAAGGTTCAGATGCCACCAGAAGGCAGCGCAGCGCTGCAGGCAAAAGCTATTCTGGGTCCTGATGCTCAGGTGGTGGATGCCTTCCAGACGATTTCCTTTGAACACTTGCTTTCAGGCGAAGAAATTGATTGCGATGTGCTGGTTGCCGGAGGAAACAAGGAATCACGTCAGATTGTGATTGACCTGGCGCAGGACATCGGATTAAAAGCCTGGGATGCCGGCGTGATTGAGAACACGGTAGTTGTCGAAGGTCTTACGTCGATCCTGATCGGTCTGAACATAAAGTACAAAGTGCATTCATCGGGGATTCGTATCACTGGAATCGAATGAACAAAGTCAGAAGTTTGACCCTCAGCGCTGTACCCGGGATTCCTCAGATTCAGGAAGGTGACAAGCTTGCTGAAATAATCTTTCAGGCGGTTCAGGAAAGTGAATTGAATTTTGAGGACGGTGATGTCATCGTCCTGGCACAAAAAATTGTTTCAAAGGCGGAGGGGCGGTTAGTTAACCTGACCACGGTGAGCCCATCTGCTGAAGCGGTGGAATTAGCTGATTTCCTGGATAAACGCCCGGAATTGGTTGAGCTGATCCTCCGGGAGAGTTCTGAAGTCCTGCGCACCCGACCTGGGACGATTATTGTCCAGCATAAAAGTGGTTTCGTGTGTGCCAACGCCGGAATCGACCACTCCAACGTCAAAGGATCATGGGGTGAAGACGCTGACTGGGTCTTGTTGTTGCCGGAAGATTCGGATCAGTCGGCCTCCCAAATCCGTCAAGCATTGGAACAAAAAACTGGAAAAAAATTGGCTGTATTGATCATCGACTCCCACGGTCGTGCCTGGCGCAATGGTGTTTTGGGTACGGCTATCGGTCTTTCGGGGCTGCCGGGTCTGGTTGATTTGCGTGGAGTCGAAGACATGAACGCCTATAAATTACGCGTCACCACTATTGGCGCCGCTGACGAGCTCGCAGCTGCAGCCTCGTTGATGATGGGGCAGGCGAACGAAGGCACGCCAGTTGTGCTCGCCCGCGGATTCCCGTATTCGTTGAGGGAAGGTTCTGTAAAAGAACTGTTCCGCAACAAGGACAAAGACCTGTTCAGATGAGTGAATTTAACCTTTCCGAATACTCCAACCTGAAAGTCAGCGTTCTGGCTGGCGGAGTTGGCGGCGCGAAACTGGTTTTTGGCCTGGATCGCATCCTCGCGCCAGGCAACCAGAGCGTTATTGTCAACACTGGTGACGACTTCACGCATTTCGGCTTAAAAATCTGCCCGGACATCGACTCTGTCTGCTACTCGCTGGCAGGCCTTGCAAACAAGAGTTACGGCTGGGGACTGGAAGGCGAAACCTGGAATGTGGCCGATGGGCTTGAGGCTCTGGGTGCTCCAATCTGGTTCCAATTGGGCGACCGTGACCTGGCAACCCATCTCGAAAGGACCCGTCTGTTAGGGCAAGGACAGAAACTCAGCCAGGTTGTCAGGGATTTTTGTGCCCGATGGGGCATCGCTAGCCGTGTTCTGCCGATGAGTGATGATGAAGCGCCGACCTTGATAGAAACCCAATCGGGAACGATTCTTCCATTTCAAGATTACCTGGTCAGAGAAAAAGCACAACCTGAAATCAGCCATATTCTGCTGCATGGTGGTTTAGAGCCAACTTTCTTGCCAGAAGCCCTCGATGCTATTCGTGAAGCGGCTTTGATCGTGATCGCACCTTCCAACCCTTGGGTTAGCATTGATCCAATTCTGGCCTTGAAGGGTGTCAGAGAGGCTTTGAAAGAAAAATTCGTGGTTGCTGTTTCACCGATCATCCAGGGCAAAGCCATCAAGGGTCCGGCTGCAAAGATGTTTACCGAGCTGGGTATCCAACCTTCCAGCCTGGCGGTGCTGCGCCACTATTCAGAACTGCTTGATCTCTTCGTTTACGACAGCAGTGATCAACCGTTTTTAGAAAAGGACGTGCCTTTAGGGATTAAAACTGCCCAGCTGCAGACGATCATGACTGATGAAGCAGATAAAGTCCAGCTGGCTCAGGCGATCCTGGAGACTTTTTTTAAAATGAATGGACAGTCATGAATTTGTGGGCTGTGCTTCCTGTCAAACCCTTGAAATGTGGAAAATCGCGTCTGCATGGTTGCCTGAGCGAAGATGAGGTCTATGCGCTCAATCGCTCTATGTTCGAAAACACTTACGAAATGCTCCGCGCCAGCACTGCCATTGAGCAGGTTCTGGTGGTAAGTTCGGACGAGGAGATCCATGACTATGTCTACCAGACAGGCGGCACACCCCTGAGAGAGAAACCTCCCTATAGTCTGAATTCAGCGGTTACGCAGGCACTCGCCTATATAAATGAGAATGATCCGGGCAAGGTTCTGATCGTGCCCTCTGATTTGCCCATGATGACGGCAGAAGACCTGGCAGGTTTTCTTAGTCTGAGCAGAAAGGGACGCTTCCTGGCTCTGGTGCCTGATCAATGTCAATGGGGGACCAACGCGATTCTAATCAGTCATCCCCATCTGTTGACCCCTCGCTTTGGACGGCGATCATTCCAGAAACACGCCATGCAGGCAGCAATCCACTCCGCGGAGCTGATTGTGTGGTTAAATAGAAATATCCAGAGGGATTTGGACACTCCTCAGGACCTGTTCGTCTATAATAAAATTAAACCTCACTCGATCCAATTTTTGAAAGTGTAGAAAGGACTTCTCACCATGTTCGAAAAAGTTGCTTTATATCTGCAGGACGCGCACGATCTGCGCGACGGTCTGGACATCGTCAGGTATGCTGAAAAGAAGGGTTTTGACTCCGTTTGGCAGGCCGAGAGCCGACTGGTGCGCGATGCGATCGTACCTATGGCTGCTTATGCCGCTGTGACCGACGAGATCAAGATCGGTTCGGCTGTGATCAACAACTGGACCAGGAACATCGGTCTGTTGGCTTCGACCTTCCTGACACTGGATGATCTGGCCCCCAACCGAATTATTTGTGGCATTGGCGCCTGGTGGGATCCCCTGGCTAAAAATGTCGGGATCGATCGCACCAAGCCCCTAAAAGCCATGGAAGAAACCATCACCGTTCTGCGCAGGCTCTTGAATATGGAAAATGTCACATTTGATGGTGAATTTGTGCAGGTCAATGGAATCGAGCTGGATGTTGTTCACGGGCGGCGCGAGCCTCGCCACGTTCCCATCTACATCGGCGCGACCGGTGGAAAAATGATCGAGATGACCGGGCGAATAGCCGACGGCATCGTCCTCAACTATTGTGTTCCTGTGGAATATAACGATTATGCCCTTGAACAGCTCGAAAAAGGGCTGAAGCAGTCTGGACGAAAGATGGAAGACTTTGACCGCCCGCAACTGGTAGTCTGTTCTGTGGATGAAGATCACGACAAAGCTATTGACACCACCCGTGAATTGCTTACTCAATACCTTGCTCAGCAACCCCATATTGCCAAGGCTTCAGGCGTTTCGATGGAAATCGTGGAAAGTATTCAAGCGATTTTGGGCTGGCCAGCGACCCACGAACAGATACAGGCAGCCAAACACCTGGTTCCGGAGGATTTGATCCACCGTATCACGGCCAGCGGCACGCCCGATGAAGCTCGTGCCAAGGTGCAGCAATATATTGATCACGGCTGCACCACCCCGATCCTTTACGGTGTTGGCGGCAATACTGAGCTATTGATCGATACCTTTACAAAAGAGGTCTAATGGAAAAACTGCCCAGCAGCAGAGGCTGCTACGTCTGCGGAAGGGAAAATCCGGTCGCCTTGAAACTGGAGTTTTTTGTCGGCAAAGACAGCCAGGTAGTCTCCGAGTTTAGCATCGGAGAAAATTATGCCGGATATCCTGGGATGGTCCATGGTGGTAATATCGTGGCTATACTTGACGAAATTGCCGGTCGGGCAGTTACAACT